>JBJOGW010000015.1:0-10099 GCA_046048055.1 Planctomycetota bacterium | reverse complement strand
CAGCTTGGGAAGCTGACGCTCTACCAACTGAGCTACACCCGCAAGCGTCACGAGTATAAGGTCGCACCGCATCAACAAAGCGGCAGATCCATTCGCGGCAGGCGATCGTCCCGCATCAGATTGTTGCAGCGAAAGTCCTCCGTGGCACGGATGGTCCATCCGGCGTTCATGGCTCGGTCGAGCGACGTGACGATCTGGAGAAAGTTCAGGCCGGGATTGCTGTCCAGGAGGTATGTGCCGGGCTCGAATCGCAGAAGCACGTCCGTCAGCACGCGAGCCGTGTCATGCAGGAACGAGCAGGCCGGGAACCACGCCGAGCTTGCGGCAATGTGTCCATGCTCGGCGTGCCTTCGGCAGAGGTAGTCGACCATCTGGTTGCCGCCCTGGCGAAGCGCGATCTGCCACCCAAGGCGCACCACGAGAGCCTTGGGGTTGGCCATGCGGATGCGTTGCTCGCAGTCCAGCTTGTACCGGCCGTAGTCGTCATCGGGCTCGGGCATGTGGTCCGGGTTGAAGGGGCCGGTCTGGTGCTTGCCGTAGACGGACGCCGAACCCGTGAACAGGAACGTGATTCCCATCTCGGTACACGTGCGTGCCATCCATGCGCCCCACTCCGGACTTCCCATGGCGCAGTGCACGATCGCCGCGGGTCGGACGCGGTCCAGGAAGGCCCGGGCGGCCTCGTGGTCATCCGGGGACACCTGCGCCCGATCCCACGCCGTCACCGCGTGCCGTCGGCTTCGGAGTTCGCAGGCCAACGCCGGTGCCACGGTGCCATGCATGCCGGTCAGGAGGATCGTTGCCATTCGGTGCGCTCCGCATGCCATGATGCCTCAAGTGGGGCCGATGCGGCGAGCGGTGGATCGGCTCGGGACGGCACGCCCGCCCGATGGCCAAGTGATAGGTTGCAGGCATGCCGGCGGAGGCATCTTCCGAGTGGACATGGATCGTCCTGACGACCGTGACGGCCGTGCAGGTGGCGGGGGTGGTGCTGGCGGTGGACGCGGTCATGCGCAACCGCACGCCGCAGGGGACCATCGCGTGGGCGATCGCGCTGCTGCTGATGCCGGCGATGGCGATCCCGTTCTACGTGGTGTTCGGCAGCCGTCGATTCAACGGCTACGTGCGGGCGATCCGGCGCGGGCAGGCCGGCCTGCGGGAACTGTGGCACGCCGCCCACGACGCGGTGGAGCCGTTCGCCGTGCATGGCGGCGATGCGGCGGCGGGACTCTGCTCGGGCATGGAACGCATCACGGCGCTTCCGGCCACCAGATCCAACGCGTGCGACCTGCTGGTGGACGGCCAGCAGACCTTCGACGCGATTCTGGCGGGGGTCGGACGGGCGCGCGACTACGTGCTCTCGCAGTTCTACATCGTGAACGATGACGGCATTGGACGCAGGTATCGGCAGGCGCTGCTTGATGCCCGAGCCCGCGGGGTTCGCGTGCACTTTCTCTATGACGAGATCGGCTGCAGCGGGCTCTCCGAGGCGTTTCTGCAGCCGCTGCGCGATGCGGGCTGCCAGGTGAGCGGCTTTCGCACCACCAGGGGGGGCAACCGCTTCCAGATCAACTTTCGCAACCATCGCAAGACGGTGGTGATCGACGGCCACGAGGCCTTCACTGGCGGCATCAACGTGGGTGACGAGTATCTGGGCCTGGATCCGGAGATGGGTCCGTGGCGCGACACGCAGATGCGGCTGGCCGGTCCGGCGGTGATGGGGGTGCAGCTGGCCTGGTGCGAGGACTGGCGATGGGCTACAGGCAGCGTGCCTGACCTGAACTGGCGCCCCCAACCCGAGCCGGGTGGCGAGAACGTGGCCATGGTGGTGCCCAGCGGACCTGCGGATCCCTTCGAGACCTGCACGCTGATGTTCCTGCACCTGATCACCAGCGCGCGAAGGCGGCTCTGGGTGGCGACGCCGTACTTCGTGCCCGATGAGGGCATCCTGGCGGCTCTGCAGCTTGCGGCGCGGCGCGGCGTGGACGTGCGCGTGATGATCCCGGAGCGGACCGACAACCTGCTGATCAAGTTGAGCGCCTACAGCTTCTATCCGGACGTGATCCCGGCTGGCGTGAAGGTGTACCGCTATCACAAGGCGTTCCTGCACCACAAGGTGCTGCTGGCGGACGACACCGCGGCCGTGGGCACGGCCAACTTTGACAACCGCAGCTTTCGCATCAACTTCGAGATGACGGTGCTGGCCGAGGGCCCGTTCTGCCGGGACGTGGCCGAGATGATGCACCGTGACTTCGAGCGGTGCCACGGCACATCGCTGCCGGAGTTCGAGCGGAGGTCGTGGTGGTTCCGGCTGGCCACGCGCATCGCGCGGCTGATGGCGCCGATCCAGTGAGACCCCGCTTCAGGCGGGCCTGCGAAGCACCAGGGTCACGTCGCTCGACTCGGCTCGCAGATGCACCTTGGGGAACCCGTGCTGGAGCATGCCGTGCGCGGCGACCAGTTCCCACGGGCCCGTGCGCCGGAGGGCAGACCGGATCCACGGAAGCGGAAACGTGAGCAGGTCGTAGGTCTCGACCACCAGCGGGCCCACGCCCGGCACGTTGAAGGTGAGCAGGACGTGCTGGATGCGCTCGTAGGGGCTGCCCACCCTGGCGCCGAGCGAGATGCTGCGCAGCGCCGCCATGCCGCCGCCCTCGACGGGTCGTGGACCGTACTGACCCAGTTCCATGGGTGCCGCGGACCGGCGACCGCTGCGCACGCACAGTCCCACCATGTACACGCCCCCCGGCCGAAGCATGAGCCACATGGCGCGAAGATGTCGCTCCATGGCCTCGAGCGAGGGCAGGTGGCCCACGGTGTTGTGCAGGTTCAGCGCCAGGTCGAACGGTTCCTGGCTGGCCATGGCAAGCAGGTCCGAGGGTGGTGCCGCCATGTCGCCCACGCGCAGATACGCCTTGGCGATGGCACGCTGGGTGGCGGCGATCATGGCCGGTTCGCGGTCCGTGCCGGCGGTGAAGCAGCCCATGCGGGCGAACACCTTGAGCCATTGGCCGGGTCCGCATGCCGGCTCGAAGACCCGGTGCACGCCGGGAAGTCCGGTGCCCGGCGGCCGTCGCCGGGAGCGCGGGCCGCGTGGCGCTTTCACGGCGCGTCGGGCCCAGGAGAGGGCGGCGCGGATCAGGTCGGATTCGAGCTGGTTGAAGGCCTCGTAGATGGCAGGCTGCGCGTAGATTCCGCTGGACATGCGGCGAACGGTAGCCCAAGCCGGCCCGGGCAGCGACCTTGCATGGCTGGGCGAGGCGCACGAGGCGGCGCTGCGACGCGATCCGGATCGCCGCCGGCGGCTCGGCGCGTTCATGACGCCGCCGCCCCTGGCGTCGGAAGTGGTGCGGCGAGCGATGGATGCGTGGAACGTCGGACGTCGCGCACGCTTGATGCCAGTGGTGCTGGATCCGGCGTGTGGCTCGGGCAACCTTCTGGTGGAGGCGGCGCGATGGATGCTGGCGCGACGTGTGCCGGCGAGGCGCGTGGCCGCCTGCCTGCGGGGCATGGATGTGGATCGCGGTGCCGTGCGGGTGACGCGTCAGCGGCTGGGTGCCATGCTTGGTGAGGGCGCGGGCGTGACACGATCCCTGGCACGGGGCATCCGGGTGGGTGATGCCACGTGCGCGACGACGTCGGTGCTGGCCTGCGACGTGCTGGTCGCCAATCCGCCCTTTCTGGGGCAGTTGAAGCGGCACACCGTGGTGGACCCGTCCACGGCGCGCCGATGGCGGCGACGGTTCGGCGATGCCGTGGGCGGCTACCTGGATCCGGCCGGGATCTTTCTGCTGCTGGGGGTGCAGTCCCTGACTCCCGGCGGGGTGGGAGCGGTGATCCTGCCTCGCTCGATCCTGGCCGCCCAGAGCGCCGAGGCTGTGCGGGCATCGATCGATGCGGTCGCGTCGCTCGAGGCGGTGTGGCTGGATGATGGCTTTGTGTTCGAGGCGGGCACGCGTGTCTGCGTGCTGCATCTGCGGCGCCGCCAGCGAACGGCGTCGGTGGTTGAGCCAACGCTCCAGGTGCTGGGATCGGTTCGTGCCACGCTGCCGTGGCCGCTCTGGCAGGGGCGATGGAGTGCGGCGGCCGCAGCCGGCGCCGGGGTGCCCCCCGTGCAGGTTCGAGCTCAGGGCGTGGTGGGTGACCTGGCTCGCGTGACGGCGGACTTTCGCGACCAGTTCTACGGACTGAAGGGGACACTGTGCGACGATCGCCACGCCGGACGTGGCCTGAACGCGGTGCGGCCCCGGACAGCCGACGTGGACCGCGAGGCGAGCCGGATGGATCGGCTTCCGATCCTGACCACCGGCCTGATCGCGTGGAACCGCTCGCTGTGGGGCCTTCGGCCCGCGCGGTTGCTGGGCCGCGCCCTGCAGCACCCGGCGGCACGCGTACCGGCGCTGCTGCGGAATCCAGCCATGCGGTCGTGGCTGAGCGACGCGCTGCACCCCAAGGTGCTGGTGGCCACGCAGACGCCGGTGGTGGAGGCGGTTGTGGACCCGAGGGGCGAGATGGCCAGCGGTGTTCCGGTGATCCGCGTTGTCCCGCATGAGGCATCGGACCTCTGGCTGCTGGCCGCGGCGTTGCTGGCACCGAGCACCAGCGCGGTGGCGTGGTGGCGACATGCCGGCGCCGGCCTCTCCCCGGGGGCGATCAAGTTGAGTGCTCGCCAGGTGGCCGCGCTTCCGCTTCCTTCGGTCGTTCACGCCTGGCGACAGGCCGCCCGATGCCTGCAACGTTGCCACGCCAGCCGTGATGACGCCGAACTGGCCCGTTCGATGCAGGCCTTCGAGCGGGCGAGCGCCCGCGCCTACGGTCTGGATGTCGGGTCGGCGCAGGATGTGGCGAGATGGTGGCGACCGCTCGCTTGGCATACCTTGGGGTGGCCGTGAGCTCCGGTGAAATCGCCAAGGTGTGGAGTGATGCTGCACAAGCGGCTGGAGGCATGGGCGCCTTTCTCCTGGGCATGAACCTGATGACCGAGTCGCTGCGGCGACTCAGCGGCGAGGCGCTGCGGGCAGCGCTGCAGCGTCGGATCGCCGGCGCATGGCCGGGCTCGGTGCTCGGTCTGGCGATGACCGCCGCCATGCAGGCAAGCAGTGCCACCATCCTGGCCACAATGGGTTTCGCGGCGGCCGGGCTGGTGGCCTTGCCATCAGCGATCGGCATCGTGGCCGGAGCCACGGTTGGAACCACGACCACCTCGTGGCTGGTCGCGATCACCGGCGTGGGGCAGGCATGGTTTCCGTGGTTCATGCCGGTGCTGCTCCTCGGCGCCATGATTCGCCTGCTGGGCCGGGGGCGTGTGGCGGAGATGGGCGGATTCCTGGCGGGTTTCGGGTTGCTGCTGGCGGGGCTCAACCTGCTCCGGCCCGTGACCGGACCGCTGGTGGCGTCGCTTGGACTGCTGGATGAGCAAGGCACCACGCTGTGGTCCGAATTGGTGCTGCTCGGCGCGGGGGTGGCGGGAGCCACGCTCATGCAGTCCAGTGCGGCATGCGTGGCGCTCGCCATGAGCGCCATGGCCTCGGACGGGATCGACCTGCGTGTGGCAGCCCCCTTCGTGGTGGGTGCAAGCGTGGGAACCACCAGCACGGCGCTGCTGGTGCTTCCTTTCTCCAGGGCAGCGGGTGCGCGCGTGGCCGTGGCATGGATCCTGCTGTCGATGCTCTCGGCGCTGCTGGCCCTGCCGGTGCTGCCGTTGCTGGAAGCGATCGCGGTGGACGGTGCGGGCACGGGGCCGGTGTCCCTGGCCCTGTTCCACACCAGTTTCACGGTGCTGGGGGCCCTGGCCGGCGCGTCGCTGGCGCGTCCGCTGGCACGCATGCTGGTCCGGCTGGTGCCCGAGCGTGGGCCCGCCCTGATGCGCTACATCGACGAGATCGGTGGCGGCGTGCCGGCTGTGGTGGTTGAGGGACTCCGCCGCGGTGTCGCCGGCATGGGCGCCGTGGCGTTGCGGGCCGCGGATGCCCGCATGCGCGGCCAGGCGAGACCCGACGGGATGCTGCTGGAGGATCTTCGGAATGCGGCCCGGGCGCTCCGGACCACGGCCACGGCCGCGGGCACTGAGGGGCTCTCCACGCGGGACATGGAGCGGCAGGTGGCAAGCCTGCAGGCGCTGGAGCATGTCAAGGCCATTCGACGGATGCTTCAGCGTGACGACCTGCGGGCGCCGGACCAGCCGCAGCCCGCGTTCGTGGAATTCGTGGAGCGCGCGGGCGCCGGGCTTCGGGCCGCCGCGGCCTGGCTGGAGTCTCCCAAGGGCGAGGCACCGAGTGTCACGATGCGAAGGCTGGTTCGCGAGGCGGCGCGGAGGCGTCAGGCGGCGCGACTGGGCACCCTGCACGCCACCGGCGAGGGTCGGTTGAGCGTGATCGACGCCAACGCCAACCTGGACGCGGTGCGGGCCATCGACACGCTGGTCGAGCACGCGTGGCGGCTGGTGAGCGACCTGGACGTGGCGATCACCGCCACGGACGTGGATGACGAGGCCGCGATCGCCGAGGACGCAGGCACCTGAGCGCGAGGTTCAGGCCTTGGGAGCGCCGTCGGCGGCCAGCGAGCGACCCGCCAGCTTGTTGATCACCTTGATCAGCATGAACACGGCCCAGGCCACGATCAGGAACTCCACGCACATGTTCATGAACGTGCCGATCTTGATCATCACGGCAGGGCTGCCGGCGATGCCCTCGGCCGGATTCGCCTCGACCGCCTTCTTGAGGGTGATGTTCAGGTCGCTCATGTCCACACCACCGATCAGCATGCCGATGACGGGGTTGAAGACGTCCTGCACCAGGCTGTTCACGATCTTGCCGAAGGCGGCGCCGATGATGACGCCCACCGCCAGGTCGAGCGCGTTGCCCTTGATGGCGAAGGCCTTGAATTCGTCGATGATCTTCATGGGTGTTCGTTCCTGCGTGGATCAGATGTCGAGCTTGAAGCCCAGGTAGAGACGGAAGTCGTTCCTCTTGGCGCCGTTCAGGTCCTTGCTCTGGAACTGGTCGCGGATGCCGCCGACCAGGCTCAGGCCGCTGCGGACATCCAGTTTCATGCTCCACTCCAGGCGGGCCAGGATGGTGTAGACGCTGAAGTCGGACAGGTCGGGCGTGATGAACGCGGAGCCCGTGAGCTTCTGCCGGTCGTCGATCGTCCAGCTGCCCTCGATCTCGGCGTAGGCCTGCGGGAACCAGTCGTCGACACCGCCGAACTCGCGCGTGACGCCGAAGCCCAGCTTGGGGGTGAGCGACAACTTGTCGTTCTCCATGAAGAACCGGTAGCCCAGACCGGCCCAGCCACCGACCCGGTTCTCCCAGTTCTGGTTGATGTCGTACTCGTACTGGCCCTTGGCGAACCACAGCCACGGTGTGGGGTTGAAGAACGAGTCGTACGTGACGTTGGCGAGCAGGTTGCTGTCGGTGATGTTGCTGCCGATGTTGCTCAGGTCGTCGGCGAGGGTCCGGAGGAAGTACTCCGCCCACATGTTCAGCTTGTCGTCCTTGCTCTCGCGAAGGACCCTGGCCGCCACGCGGATGTCGACCTGATTGGTCTCGGCCGCGACCATGTTCACGGTGCCTTCGATGCTCGCGGTCCACTTGGCGGCCTCGGGATCGGTGGTGGCCGCCTCGGCGGGCGCATCGGCCGCTGGTGGGGCCGCGGTCTCGGCGGGCGGAGCCGCGGCCGCTTGGGCGGCTGGCGCGGCGGGCGTGGCGGCGGTGGATTCGGGCGCGGCCGGTTCCGTCTCGGTGGTCTGGCGCGCTGCCGCGTCGGCCGGAGGGGCGGGCGCGATGGAGATCACCTGCGTGCGCGGAACGCTCAGTTCGCCGAGTACGGGATGCCGGATCACCAGCACGCCGTCGGCTTCGCGCACGATGACGGCACGGATCGTGTCGCCGGAGGCGAGCGTGACCAGCACCTCGTCGGAGCGGGCCGAGGCGGCGAGCAGCAGGCAGGTGGCCAGGGCCAGAACGGCGACGTGGATGGGGCGAAGCATGCGAGCAGGTTCTCCGAGTCCGCCACCGCCAGCCAGTGCGCGGACCCATGGGGGCGGGATGTGCAGTTCGTCGCATCGCTGCGACGCACGCCTTCCGAGTCGGGCCACCGGACACATGGGTCGCCCGCAGGGCGGGTAGCCTACTGACGCATGGCCGTGGCCGCCACGACGGGAAATCCGCTGCTTGAACCGGCTCGGGACCTGGTGCGTCGCGTGACGTGTCCGAGTTGCTGGCACGGCTTCCCCCCGTCGGAAGTGCTGTTCGTGGCGGAGGATCCGCGTCTGCTGGGCGACCCGGTGGCGGGGGTGGAAGAGCCGCTGCGGTTCCTGCCGAGTCGGTTTGACCTGACCGGCGCCGCGATGGACCCGATGGGCTGCCGATGCACGCGCGTGGCCTGTCCGCGGTGCAGGGTTGAGCTGCCACGTGCCATGCTGGAGATGCCGGCCACCTTCGTGAGCATGGTGGGTGCGCCAGGAGCGGGCAAGACGCACCTGCTGGCGGCGGGGGTGTGGTCGCTGCGAGCCGGAACGGGTGAGGACGTGCGGCTGACCGACGCCGAGCCACGGATCCATGGACGCCTGCATGCCTGGGAGCGGCAGCTCTTCGGCGGCCAGGTCGAACGCCTTGCCAAGACCGAGACCGCCGGTGGCCCCGGCTACCGATCCGTGCGCGTGGATGGGCGCGATGAGGTGATGCCGTGCCCGTTCGTCTTCACCATGCATGCCAAGGCCGGTGGCGACCGCCTGCTGGTGCTGTACGACAACGCCGGCGAGCACTTCCTGCCCGGCATGGACGAGGCGCTGAGGCCGGTCACGCGGCATCTGGGTCGAAGCGATGCGCTGTTCTTCCTCATGGATCCAGGGATGGAGCCGGGCATGCGACGGGTGCTTGGCATGCCGGCGCTGGCGGCGCCGCCCATGCGTCAGGACGTGCTGCTGACCGAGATGGCCTCACGCGTGCGGCAGCATCGTGGGCGCCGTTCGGACCAGCGCGTGGATGTGCCGCTGGTGGTGGCCCTGACGAAGGCGGACGGCTGGAGCGCATCGGCGGGCCTGGATCTGGCTCGCGAGCCGTTCGGTCGCGACGGGCTGGATGCTTCGGTGATCCGGGCGGCGCACGCGGCGTGCCGATCGTTGCTGGTGCGCGGCGCGCCGGAGTTCATGGCGGCACTCGAAGCCGCGTTCGAGCGCGTGCTGCTGGTCCCGTGCTCCGCGACGGGCGGCGAGGCACCCGGCGGTGCGCAGGCCGTGCAACCCCGGTGGGCGGGCGTGCCGCTGCTGGCGGCGATGGCCTTGCGAGATGGACTGGAACCTGGCGGTACAGGCGCATGAGAGCCGAGCTGCTCCACACCTCGTTGCCCCGAGGCCTCGATGGTGGCACGGGCTTCTGCGTGGCCGCCTGCACGGGCGGCATGCCGGCGGTGACCCGCGAGGCGCTGGCGGCGCTCTCCGGTCTGCCGGAAGGTTGGCCGGGATGCTCGGACTGGGAGCGCACGCTGCGCGCCACGCGTCAGGTGGCTTGGGGTGGCGCGACGCACTGGGTGGCCACCGTCACGCGGCCCTGCGGTGTGGATCACACCGGGCGCGGCAATCGAATCGCGCACCACCGCGTGCTGGACCCGGCGGAGCTGGAGCGATGCGATCCGGTGGCGCTGCTGGCGGATCACGAGCGATGGCAAGCCGGTTGGAAGGGCGAGCCCCGCGAGCTGGAGATGCCGTCCGCGATCGAGCATCTGGTCGGTCGGCGGGGACCGGCCGATCGGTGGGCTTTGGCCCTGGGTGATGCCGGCTCGGCGGCCGAGGCCTTGGAGCGCGCGTGGCAAAGCGGCGTGGGCGCGTGGGTGGTGGTGCCCGCCGGAAGTGATCGCCTCGCCATGCTCGCCGAGATGGTGTCGCTGCTTCCGATGTCCAAGAGGTGGGCGCGGGGATGGGCCACGCGACCGCTTCGCCCCGGGTCCACCGCCCCGGTGATCGCCGTGGTGGATGAACGCGAACCCGAACTGCTGGGTGCCGCGTCGGGCGCGGCATGGGTGATCCGGATGGATGCCGCGCGACCTGCGCAGGCAAGCGCCGCGATGCTGGAACTGGCCCGACGTGGACCTGCCCCGG
>JBJOGW010000014.1:0-10627 GCA_046048055.1 Planctomycetota bacterium | reverse complement strand
AGCCGGCGACCCGTCGGGTGGTGTTTGCAACGGCGTATTGAGTCATTGGGTCCGGTGTGAGGGTCCGGTATAAGGGACGGGTTGGCTTATAGGACTCGCGAGTCCTATAAGCAAACCCGTCCCTTATACCGGACCCTCACACCGGACCCAATGAATCAATACGCCTTTGCAAACACCACCCGACGGGTCGCCGGCTTGCCGCTCAGGATGCACGGTCCGGGATCGTTCTCGCTCTCCAGCGGGATGCACCGGACCGTCACGCCCAACTCGTCCTTCAGCTGGGCCTCGTCCTTGGCATCCATGGCGAATCGACTCCAGGCGAAGCCGCCGTGGATCTCGGCAGGCCCCTGCTCGCTCTCCGCCTTGCTCGGGGTGAAGAACGCGCGGAACTCCCGGGGGTCGTCGATCCGCCGCGAGTGCCGCTCGCGGTGCTCACGGGCCTGCGCCACCATGGCCTGCTGCATGGACTCCAGCAACGCGACCACGCCATCCACCAGCGCGTCTGCGCTCATGGCCTCGCGCTCCTTCACGCCGCGTTCCCGCCGGCTCACGCTCACCTGACCCTGCTCCAGGTCGCGCGGACCGATCTCCACGCGCAGCGGCGCGCCCTTCTTGACCCATTGCCACATCTTGTCGCCACCACGAAGATCGCGACGATCCACCTCCACCTCCACGGTGCGGCCCGCGTACGGCACCTGCCGAAGGCGACGCGCCAGGGCCTCGCACGCCTCCAGCACCGCCGCCGCCGTCTCCGGCTTGGGCGTGATCGGCAGGATCACCACATGCGTGGGCGCCAGCCGTGGCGGCACGCGAAGGCCATCGTCATCCGCGTGCGTCATGATCAGGCCGCCCACCAGTCGCGTGCTCACGCCCCAGCTGGTGGTCCATGCGTGCTGCAGCGTGCCGGACTGATCCAGGAACCTGATCTCGCTCGCCCTGGCAAAGTTCTGACCCAGGAAGTGGCTCGTGCCGGCCTGCAGCGCCTTGCGGTCCTGCATCATGGCCTCGATCGAGAAGGTGTCCACGGCTCCCGGAAACCGCTCGCCATCGGTCTTGCGGCCCGTCACCACCGGCATGGCCATCCACTCCTCCGCGAACACGCGGTAGACCTCGAGCATCCGCATGGTCTCCTCGCGCGCCTCGGCCTCGGTGGCGTGGGCGGTGTGCCCCTCCTGCCACAGGAACTCCGCCGTTCGCAGGAACAGCCGCGTGCGCATCTCCCAGCGAACCACGTTGGCCCACTGGTTGATCAGCAGCGGCAGGTCGCGCCAGCTCTGCACCCACTTGGCAAAGCTGGCGCCGATGATCGTCTCGCTGGTCGGCCGCACCACCAGCGGCTCCTCCAGCTCAGCTGCGGGCACCAGCCCCGCCCGCCCGTCCGGCTTCCTGCCCGCCTGCAGCCGGTGATGGGTGACCACGGCGCACTCCTTGGCGAAACCCTCCACGTGCTCCGCCTCCTTCTCCAGGAAGCTGAGCGGAATGAACAGCGGAAAGTACGCGTTGCGATGCCCCGTCTCCTTGAACATCCGGTCCAGCACGCGCTGGAAGTTCTCCCACAGCGCGTAGCCCCACGGCTTGATCACCATGCAGCCGCGCACCGGGCTCGGCTCGGCCAGATCCGCGGCACGCACCACCTGCTGGTACCACTCGGCGTAGTTCTGCTCCCGGGTGGGCGAGATGGCGGTCTGCGGTGCGGCCTGCGGCTTGGGTGCGTTGCTCATGGATTCCGGCAAAGGTAGCAGGCGCCGCCGCTCAATCGCCCTTGCCCAGCGCCTTCGCAAGCCGCTTGCGCACCTCGCCGCGCCGCAGAGACACCGCCGCGTTGCCCTCGCGCCTGGCCTGACGAAGGCAGCGAGCCGCATGCCGTCGGGCGACCAGGCGAAGGCGATGCACCACCGCATGCAGCGGGCTCCCGGCGGGCTGCTCCGGCAGCCGCTCCAGCATCAGCTCCGCGTCACGGGCCTCGCCCAGCCAGCCGGCCGCCTTGCGAAGGCGCCGCTGTGCCACCGAACCCCATGTTCCGCCCCGCCTTCCCACCAGTGCGAGCAGGTTGCCGCATCGCTGGGTCCTCTTGCGCACGCCGTGCAACCAGTCGCCGTCGCGATCCTTCCATGCGGCACGAAACCGGTCGCGCGCCCGGCCCCATGCCTTGGACACCGCGGTCGCCACCACGCGCGCGTCCATGTCACGCAGCCCGAGCCCGCGAACGCGCTCGCGCAACGCCTCCATCTCCAGACGGCTGGCCTTGATCAGGCGATGCACAGCCGCGGGGGACACCTCCGCCGCCGCCTCGCTCGCCGCGCCGCCGGTGGCCCGCCACGCGTCCATGCCCAGGGCTCGCATGGTGCGCGGCAGCAGCCGAACCACGCGCTCGGCCGCGGCCATCCGCGCATGCGCATCACGAAGCGTGCCCAGTCGACGCGCCGCGTCACCCAGCGCGCGGTCGATCGCCGCATGTTCACGCGCCGGCGCCACGCCCTGCAGCAGGCTCACCGCCGCCCGCAGCCGCTTCACGCTTCGGCGGAACTCGTGCACGCCCTCGACCCGGTCGCCCATCGACGCTCCGCAGGCCTGGTCCAGGCGCGACAGCGCCTGCTCGAACTCGCGGTCAAGCAGCACCCCAAGCGCCTCCGAAATCGGCCGACGGGCGTCGAGCGTCAAGGCCATGCGGTCAAGGCTACGGCTCGGCACCCCGGTTTCCTCTCGTCTTTACAAAACCCAAGCGCACCGCGGGCCATCACCCCCCCCGCACGCCCCGCTATCGCCACAGGCCGGCCAACCCCGCCACGCCAGCCGCACCCAGCACCACGCTGACCACGCCGTTGAGCGTGAAGAAGGTGATCGCCATGCGTGTGGTCCCCCACCGGTGCACCGTGGCGTGCTCCACCACCAGCAGCACCGTGACGATCCCGATGGCGATCGCGAACGGCACCCCAAGCCGCGCATCGGCGAAGTAGGCCTGCCACAGGCAGAACACCGCCAGCAGGTGCATGGCTCGGCTGACATCCATCGCTCGCGACACGCCCAGTCGCGCGGGCATGCTGAACAGACCCTCGCGGCGATCCACTTCCACGTCCTGCAGCGCATAGATCACGTCGAAGCCGCTCACCCACAGCAGCACCATGGCCGCCAGCCACCACACCGCCGGCCACTGCAACGACGCAGGATCGACCGTCAGGGCCGCGGCCGGCACGCTCATGGCCAGGCTCACGCCGAGCCAGACATGGCAGAGCCACGTGCGCCGCTTGAGCAGCGGATAGACGAGCAGCCACGCCAGGACCGGACCGCAAAGCCAGAGCGGCCACCAGTTGCCCCGCTGCCAACCCAGCACGCCGCACGCCGCGCCACATCCGAGCACGCACAGCACGATCAGGCCCACGGCCACGCGCACCGGCAGGCGTCCCGCCGGAATCGCCCGGCCCGCCGTGCGTGGATTGCGCGCGTCGATGCGGGCGTCAAGCACCCGGTTGGACAGCATGGCCGCCGTCCGGGCCAGCACCATGCACAGCAGGATCACCACCCATGGCACGCGTGACCAGACCAGGCCCTCGCAGCCCGACGAGGCGGCCAACGCCGCGCCCAACGCCGCAAACGGCAACGCGAACACGCTGTGATGCAACTTGATGTCACTGGCGGCCGCCCGCAGCGCCACATTCCAGCGCACGGGGGCCACCGTCACGGCTCACTCGCCCGAGTTGCCGTCGGAGCCGTCGGAGCCATCGGCCCCCGCAGCCGCGCCTGGCTCGCCCGCCGGTGCCTCCTCGGCAGGCGCCGCCACCATGGGCTTCTCGTCCAGCGAGCCCAGAACCGGCTCGTTGCGCTCGAGCTGGTCCACCGGCACCAGCCATCGCTGCACGAACATGGGCCGGTACTCGCCGCCGTAGTAGCCCTCCAGATGCACCGTGAGCATCTGGTACACGCCCTCGGGCGTGGGATAGACCACATCCACCTCGGCCTTGCCGCCGTTCAGGCGCACCTGCTTCACGGTGAACGCGTCCTTGTCGCCCTCGGCCATGGGACGCGCGCCGTCGCCCAGCCGCCGCTCCACGTCCGCCCATGCCGCTCGGATGGTGTCGGGCGGCAGGTTGAAGACCAGCGGCGCGCCCGGATTGCCGCGCTGGTGCGCGTAGCGCAGCGAACTGGCCATGATCTGCGGCAGCGGCGGCGTGCTGCCCGACATGGTGGGCTTGCCGTCGACCGGGGGATAGGTGGCCATGGAGGCGCACGCCGCCAGGCTCAGCACAAGCACGCTCGTTGCGATGGTTCGCAGCATGGTGAAGCCTCCTCGGGGCGTCACTTCTCCGCCTTGGCGATCTGCCAGTACTCCAGTTCCACAGGCGCCTGGCGACCGAAGATGGTCACCAGCACGCGCACCAGGCCCTTGTCGGGCAGCGTCTCGTCCACGGTGCCCTCGTAGTTCTGGAACGGGCCTTCCTTGATGGTGACCGCGTCGCCCTTGACGAACTCCATCCGCACCGTGGGGGACTCCTCGGGCTTGCGGCTGTCAAAGAGCATCTTCTCGACTTCGGGCGGGGTCATCGGGGTGGGACGACCTGCGGTTCCCACGAAGTCGCCCACGCCGGTGGTCTCCTTGATCAGGAAGAACACGTCCTGCGGGATGCGGCCATCGGGCTCCAACTTCATCTCCACGAACACGTAGCCGGGATACAGCTTGGTCTCGGTCACCTTCTGCTTGCCCGCCTTCATGGTCTTGGTCTTCTCGGT
The DNA here is from genome assembly GCA_046048055.1 of Planctomycetota bacterium. Lineage (GTDB taxonomy): Bacteria > Planctomycetota > Phycisphaerae > Phycisphaerales > SM1A02 > SYAC01. The sequence continues at coordinate 5,902 of JBJOGW010000014.1, read as the reverse complement.
GGGCACCATGATGCGGCCCACCAGGTGCTGCATGGACTCGATCTGCACCTTGCGGAGCAGCGTGTCGCGCACCGAGTTCTCCTTGTTGCTGGCCACCCGCAGCACGAACCAGTCCATGCCGTCGCGGTACATGGGCAGCTCGGCGTCGGGATCCGTGGGATCCACCACGGTGGCGGCGGGGTTCTGCACCTGGGCCGCGCGGGCCGCCTGCTCCTTGTTCTTGCTGCTGCTCTGGGTCTCCAGGGCGCGGCTGGTGGCCACGCCGCCGGTGATGGAGCTGCTGGCGTTGCGGAACGCGGCGGTGCCCACCGCCAGGTTCTTGGGCTTGTCCGCCTTGGCCGCCTCGCGGGCGTCACCGTGCGGGTCGAACTCGGGATCGGTCTCGTTGGAAAGCATTGGCTCTCAGCTCCTCATGTCCAGCACGCGCATCCACACGAACAGGCTGGAGAACGCGAAATCCCACAGCCAGCAGAACACGGCGATCGCGAAGGCGATGGCGATCACCACCACGGTGCTGCCCACGATCTCGCGACGCGTGGTCCAGTTCACCTTCTTCATCTCGCCCTCGGTGGCCACCAGAAAGTCCACGCTGCGGGGGTTGAAGCCCGCGAACCACCAGAGCACCAGGCCCACGGCCACCATGAACGCCATCGCCACGCCGCTGGCCACGTAGACCGGCGGCACGCCGAAGTCGTACGTCTCGAAGAGCCGCCAGAGCCAGATGGCGCCCAGCACACCGAGCAGGCCGAAGCCGATCACGGTGAGCAGCCGGGTCCAGTAGCCCTGACCGAACTTGCGAATGGCGGTGGACACGAGAATCTCCAGAAGGAGGTGCGGACGCGAGACGGAAGATGGCGTTGGCCCTGCGAGCCGCGGCCCGAACACGCCGGGGGGGGATCGAACCCACGACCTGCGGATTTGGAATCCGCTGCTCTACCAGCTGAGCTACCGGCGTAGCGATGGAAGCGAACCCGCGTTCACTTCCGCTTGATCTTGTGGAGCGTGTGCTTGCGCAGGCGGGGCGAGAACTTGCTGAACCCTTCCTTGACCTTCTCCGAGATGCCGCCCTTCACGCGGATCTCGGTTCGGTAGTTCAGGTCGCCGGTCTCGGTGCACTGCAGCCAGACGTATTCACGATCCAGGGACTTCTTTGCCATGACGCTCTCCGGGCCACCGGGGCCCTGGCTCCGGCCCCGCCCGCCCCGGCCGAAGCCGGGAGCGGGACAGGGTTCGGAACCGCTCGTTCAAGCGGCGGGATGGACGCCCGCCGCGGGAAATCACTTCACGATCTTGGTGACCACGCCGGAGCCCACGGTGCGGCCGCCCTCGCGGACGGCGAACCGGGTGCCGGCCTCCATGGCCACGCCCTTGCCCTCAAGGTCCACCTTGAGGTTCACGTTGTCGCCGGGCATGCACATCTCGGCGCCGATCAGCTCGAGCTTGCCGGTGATGTCCGACGTGCGGAAGTAGAACTGCGGCTTGTAGCCGTTGAAGAACGGCGTGTGACGGCCGCCCTCGTCCTTGGTGAGCACGTAGACCTGGGCCTCGAACTCGGTGTGCGGCTTGATGGTGCCCGGCTTGCAGAGCACCTGGCCGCGCTCGATGTCGGCCTTCTCCACGCCGCGGAGCAGGCAGCCCACGTTGTCGCCGGCCTGACCCTGGTCCAGGGTCTTCTGGAACATCTCCACGCCGGTGATGGTGGTCTTGCTGCTCTCGGGACGCAGGCCCACGATCTCCACTTCATCGCCCACCTTGACCATGCCGCGCTCGATGCGGCCGGTGGCCACGGTGCCGCGGCCCTTGATGCTGAACACGTCCTCCACGCTCATCAGGAAGGGCTTGTCGGTCTCGCGCTGCGGCTCGGGCACATGGGTGTCGATGGCGTCCATGAGCTCGGCGATGCACTTGTTCTTCTCGGCGTTGCCCGGCTCCTGCAGGGCGGGGAAGGCCGCGCCGCGCACGATCGGGGTGGTGTCGCCGGGGAAACCGTACTTGGTGAGCAGCTCGCGAACCTCCATCTCGATCAGGTCCAGCAGCTCCTTGTCGTCCACCAGGTCGCACTTGTTCAGGAAGACCACGATGCTGGGCACACCCACCTGGCGGGCCAGCAGGATGTGCTCGCGGGTCTGCGGCATGGGGCCGTCGGCCGCGCTCACCACCAGGATCGCGCCGTCCATCTGGGCGGCGCCGGTGATCATGTTCTTCACGTAGTCGGCGTGGCCGGGGCAGTCCACGTGGGCGTAGTGGCGCTTCTCGGTCTCGTACTCCACGTGGCTGGTGGCAATGGTCACGATCTTGGTCGGGTCACGACGACCTTCGGACTCGGACGCCTTGGCGACCTGGTCGTAGGCGACGGCCTTGCCGAAGCCGCGCGCCGCCTGCACGGCGGTGATGGCGGCGGTGAGAGTGGTCTTGCCGTGGTCCACGTGGCCGATGGTGCCGACGTTGACGTGGGGCTTGGTTCGAACGAACGTTTCCTTGGCCATGGTTGTGTGCTCCGAGAGAGAGTGACGCCGGGTCGGTCGCGGAACGCTTCCGCGGCCCCGTCGACGCGCCCGACGGGAGGCTCGGCTGGCAGGTGCCGAACGCCGGCACCTGCCGAAGCCACCGAAGGGGATTGAACCCTCGACCTCACCCTTACCAAGGGTGTGCTCTACCACTGAGCTACGGTGGCGACGGACCGATGAAAAACCGCCCGATAGCGGGCGGCGAGAGGGCAAATGGTACCGGAACGGGCGCAAGGGTCAAGGGGTGCACCTGCGGCGGCCCCAGACGGCGATTTCAAGTCCCCGACGGGGTTATCGCTGGTCCAGATGCCGAAAACGGATCCCGCGTCCCTGGTCCTTGCGGCTGGTGGCGTCACCGGAGCGCAGCTGGCCGTTGGCCAGGCGATCGTTGGCAAAGCCCTCCAGGTCCAGCAGCTCATCCCACCGCTGCTCGGTGCGGACATGGCCATCCAGCATGAGCATGGCGCAGGTGTCGCCGGGATAGCGGAATCCCACCTGCACCTGATCCGGTTCCGTGGCGTGAAACGGCGCCACGTCGGTGGCGTGGTCGTCCACCGGGTCGATGGTCTCGCCGGCGATGCTGTCGATCAGGTACGCGCTGCTGTCCGGTCGCAGGATCTGCCCCTGGGTGAAGTACAGGCTGAACTGCACCGCGGGGCTGGCGCCGGCCTGCATGGGCTGGCTGGCGGCCACGCGACCGCTGGTCGAGTCCACGCGCGCATCGAACGGGTGATTGGTGTTGCGCCGGCGCGAATGCAGGCCGTCAGCCCCGATCTGGCCCGGCCGGGCATCGAAGAAGTTGTTGGCGGCGAACAGCCCCGACTCCACCGGCGTGATCGCGCGCGAGCCGTAGTCGTTGTTGTTGATGCCGCCGTCCATGCTCATGTTGCCCCCGAAGACCGTGCGGGCCTGCACCGTGCTCCGCAGCGGCCCGCGCTCGAAGTCGCCAAGCCGCTGCCACACGGTGCCATCGGGGGCGTCCGCGCGGTAGTCGTAGGTGCTGCCGCCATCGTCCATCACGATGGGGCCGAACCCAGCATCCGTCCAGAGAATGTCGGCCCACGTGCCCATGTTCCGCTGGCCCACGGGCATGCCGGCCTCGTTGCGGGGCTTGCCCTTCACGGCCACCTGGCTGTGGTCGAACAGGCTTGGCACCACCGTGTCGCGGTTGGCCGCGGCATAGTTGCCCATCAGCAGGAAGGTCTGCCGCATGTTGCTGGTGCTTCCGGCCAGGGCGGCGTTGCCGCGCACCACGCTCAGGGCCGGCAGCAGGATGCCCACCAGCAGGCCGATGATGCCCAGCGTGACCAGCAGCTCGACAATGGTGAATCCGCGGCGGGTTGCCAAGTGTGTTCTCCTGGGGCCACCGTGGCCCCGTGATGCGCTTCGGACGGCGTGCCCGGACGGTTGCCCGTTCAGCCCATGTTCATGGTCATCAGGAATTCCGCGTTGCTCTTGGTCTTGCTCACGCGGCTCTTCATCAGCTCCATGGCCTCGACCACGTTCATGTCGCTGACCACCTTGCGAAGGCGCACGATCAGGTCGTGCTCCTTGGGGTCCAGCAGCAGTTCCTCGCGGCGGGTGCCGCTGGCGGCCACGTCGATGGCGGGATAGATGCGCTTCTCCACCAACTTGCGGTCCAGGTGCAGTTCGGCATTGCCGGTGCCCTTGAACTCCTCAAAGATCACCTCGTCGGCGCGGCTGCCGGTGTCCACCAGGGCCGTGCCCAGAATGGTCAGGCTGCCGCCGTGCTCGATGTTGCGGGCACTGCCGAAGAACTTCTTGGGCTTGATCAGGGCCGCGTTGTCCACGCCGCCCGATCCGATCTTGCCGCTGCCGGGCATGCCGTTGTTGTAGCCACGGGCCAGGCGCGTGATCGAGTCCAGCAGGATCACCACGTGCTGCCCGAACTCCACCATGCGGCGGGCCTTCTCCATGACCATCTCGGCCACCTGGATGTGCCGGCTGGCCTCCTCGTCGAAGGTGCTGGCCACCACCTCCACGCGCTCGGGCGTGTTGCGGCGGAAATCGGTCACCTCCTCGGGACGCTCGTCGATCAGCAGCACGATCACGTGCACGTCGGGGTGGTTCTTGCAGATGGCGTTGGTGATCTGCTGCAGGATCACGGTCTTGCCGGTGCGCGGCGGGGCCACGATCAGGGCGCGCTGGCCAAAGCCCAGCGGCGTGACCATGTCGATGATGCGCGTCTCGAGCTTGGTGGGCTGGTCCAGCATCTCCAGGTGAATGCGCTGGTTGGGGTGCAGCGGCGTCAGGGCCTCAAAGGTGGGCAGATCGTGCAGCACCTTTGGGTCCTTGCCGTTGACCTGGTCCACGCGCAGCAGACTGAAATAGATCTCGGTGTCCTTGGGCGGACGCACCAGGCCGGTGATCACCTGGCCCTTGCGCAGCCCGTGACGCCGCACCTGCGCGGGACTCACGTAGATGTCGTCGGGGCTGGCCAGGTAGCTGTACTCGCTGCTCCGCAGAAAGCCGTAGCCCTCGTGCGACAGGTCCAGCGTGCCGGTGGCGGTCATCAGGCCGTGCTTCTGGGCCCGGCTCTTCAGGATCTCAAAGACCAGTCGCTGCTTGCTCAGCCCGTTCTGGTCCTCCAAGCCTTCCTTCTTGGCCAGCTTGACCAGTTCCTCGCCGCTCATCTTCTGCAGGCCGGCCAGGTCCAGGTCCTCCTTCTTGGCGGCCTTCACCTTGCCGCCGCTGGACTCCTCAAGTTCCTTCAGGTCCAGTTCCAGCTGCTCGTCGGTGGGCACGCTGCCAGGGGTGAGCGTGATGGTCGGCGCCCAGGAGCCACCGCCCCCGCCGCCTCCATGACCACCGCCCGAACCTCCGCCTCCACCACCCTTCCGACGACGACGACGCTTGCTCATGTGGAATCTCTGCAAAGTGCGGGCGCGGCACGAAGGCCGATGGCCCATGGCGTCCTGGTGCTTGGCTCCGCGCGGAGCCGTGCATGCTGGACATGTGGCTGAGATCCGGCCCGGGAGCGTGGGGAATGCCACCCGAGGGGCTTCAGGAATCGGGCCGTTGGGTCAATGCCCCAAGGGCCTGAAGAACCTGCTGCCGCAGCGACGCCGGATCGCCATCGTTGCGAAGCACATGATGTGCGGCGGCCCGCTTGCGGTCAAGGGGCCACTGGGCGGCCTCGCGGCGTGCCAGTTCCTGGGCGTTCCAGCCCCGGCTGGCCTGCACCCGGGCCTGCCGAACGGCCTCCGGAGCATCCACGAACCAGATCCGGGTGCACTGCGGACCAAGCCCCGCCTCCAGCAGCAGCGGCGCATCGATCACCAGCGCGGGCGTGCCGGGTGGGGCTGCGGCAAACAACGCCTGCCTTCGCCGCTCCACGCGCGGATGGATGAAGGTCTCAAGCCGTTGCCGCTCGG
>JBJOGW010000013.1:0-6211 GCA_046048055.1 Planctomycetota bacterium | reverse complement strand
GTGTCCGTGGGACTGTTGTGGAGTGGCCTGCTGCCCCGAAGTTTCGCCGCCCTGGACGACATCACGTTGGTGGATCCCGCCGAGGCACGCCGCGAGATGGGCAAGGAACTGCGTTTTCTGGCGGCGCCGGTCGCAGGCCTGTGCCTGGGCTGGGTGTTCGCGCCGCAGGAGTCGTCGGAGCCTCTGAGGGTGATCGCATCAAGTTCGCTGGGATTGCTGGTTGGAGGTGGAACGATCTGGGCCACGCGCATCCTGGGCACGCTGGCCTTTGGCCGCGAGGCGATGGGACTTGGCGACGTGCACCTGCTGGCTGCGGCGGGCACCGTGGTGGGCTGGCGAGACTGCATGATCGCGTATCTCCTGGCTCCGTTCCTGGCGCTTGCCTGGTTGACGGTGAGTGGCGGCCTGGCACGACTTCGTGGCAAGCGGGCGAAGGAACTCCCGTACGGACCGCATCTTGCGCTCGCCGTCGTGGTGGTGTTTCTTGGAAGACCGTGGGTGGTGCCCGTGTTCCGCCAACTGTTCGCGGTGCCCTCGGTCTCGTGACGGCACACGTCCTGGGGTCCGTTGGGTAGGCTCATGTCCATCGTTTCACGCAACCTTCACAAGGAATGACCGACATGCTGCACCGTCTTCTTGCCGTCTCCGTCCTTGCTGCCGTGGCCCTGACCGGCTGCAAGAGTTCGCCCGATCCTGCCGCGCTGCAGACCGAGAACGAAAGCCTGCGTGCGCAGCTGGACCAGGCCAACAAGGCGCTGGAGGCTGCGGAACGCGAGCGTCAGGCTGCCGAGGCCCGCGCGGCCGAGGCCCAGGCCAAGGACGACACCGCGAGCAAGGACTTCGAGGGCATCGAGGGCGTGAGCGCGGTGCGGATGGGCAACGAGGTGCACGTGACCATCGAGGGCGACGTGCTGTTCGACAGCGGCCGCGCGTCACTGAAGGATGCCGCCAAGAAGAGCCTGGACAAGGTGGCGGGCGTGCTCAAGGACAAGTACACCGGCAAGTACATTCGCGTGGCGGGTTTCACCGACACCGATCCGATCAAGCGATCCGGTTTCAAGAGCAACTACCACCTGGGCTTCGACCGTGCCTACTCGGTGCGGGAATACCTGGTGGGTAAGGGCCTGGACGGCAAGGTGATCTCGCTCTCCAGCTTCGGGCCCGACGTGCCGCTCAAGACCAAGGCGCTCAGTCGTCGCGTTGAAGTGATCGTGGTCGACTGACTCCGGCCGAGGCTCAGAACTTCACGTCAAGCCCCTCGTCCTTCACCTTGCGGACCAGCAACTGCAGGTCCTTCAGGGTCAGGCTGAGGCGTTCCGCGGCGTCGGAGAGATTGCGGTAGAGCTCGGGATCGTTCAGCAGGCGGCCCACGGTGCCTTCGCCGCTGTTCACCCGGTTCATGGCCACGTTGAGCAGTCGTGCGGCCTCGGTGGCCTGCTCCACCAGTTCGTTGGCCTGGCGGACGGCGCCCTTGAAGTCGTTGCGCAACTGCTCGTCGCTCACCCATGCCTGGGCGTTGGAGAGCAGCTGCTCCATCTGGTCCGCGATCGACGTGAACCGGGCCGTGAGCAAGGGGGGGCTGGCCGGGTCGATGAAGGAGCCATCGCCCTGCACGGGGCGTCGCAGGTCCAGCTTGGAGCCGCCGCCGAGCAGTCCGGCGGCCAGCCGCGGCTCGACGCCCACCGGAATCCTGTTCTCGGCCCACACGCGCAGCGTCATGCGCACGGGCCACTCGCCCTCGGGCTGAATGCGTACCTCGCGAATCTCGCCCACGGGCACGCCATCCAGCATCACCTGGCTGCCTGCACGCAACCCCGCGGCGGCGTTGGCCTGCACGGGGATCTCGTAGGAACGGCTGAACAGGAAGGAGAACTCGCCGAACAGCAGCAACAGCGATGAAAGACCACCGAGGGCGCCGATCGAGACCAGCCCAACCACGAAATCCTGTTGCGAGCGTCGCATGGAGTGGAGGAATCTACGCGGAGCGTCCGGACGCCGCCGGGATCGCATGCTCGCGATGGATCTCGGCCAATTCCTCGGGGTTGGCCTGGCCCTTCAGGAATCGCTCGACCACGGGATCCGAGGACTTGCGAAAGGCCGACGGGTCGCCCTCAAGCCTGACGGTCCCTTGATGCAGCATGACCATGCGGTCTGCCACCTTGAAGGCACTCGCCAGGTCGTGCGTGACCACCACGCTGGTGATACCGAGCTCCTCGGCCAGCTTCAGGATCAGCTCGTTGATCACGTCGCTGGTGATGGGATCGAGCCCGGTGGTTGGCTCATCGTAGAGCACCACCTCGGGGCGAAGCACGATGGCACGGGCCAACGCGACGCGCTTGCGCTGTCCTCCCGAAAGGTCGGCGGGCATCTGGTCCGCCTTCTCCTCGAGCCCGACCATCCGAAGCGTCTGCCGCACGCGCGGATCGCGGGGGCCGTCGTGGGACAGCCCATGCTCCTGAAGCGGAAAGGCCACGTTCTCGCCCACGGTGAGCGAGTCGAAGAGCGCACCCTGCTGAAAGAGAAAGCCGATCCGCTTTCGCACCTCCACCAGGTCCCGCTCCCGGCGATCGTCCACCCGGATGCCGCGGAACCAGACCTGGCCCTGGTCCGGCCGCTCGAGCGCCACCAGATGCTTGAGCAGCACGCTCTTGCCGCAGCCGCTCGGGCCCATCACCACCGTGGTCTTGCCCCGGAGGAAGTCCATGGAAACGCCCCGCAGCACGTGGAGCGCCCCGAAGGACTTGTGCAGGTCCCGCACGCGCAGCGGGGCATCGTCGGGGACGTCCATGCTCGTATCATCCCCGAAGAGGCCACGCATGCAAGCCGAGCGCATTCTGCAGGGCGAGGTCTTCGGCGTCGACCGCGTGCGGTGGACGGATCCCGCCGGTGCGGACCATGTGCGGCTCGTGGTTCGGCATCCCGGGGCCGTGACCGTGGTTCCGGAGCTTGCCGATGGACGTCTGGTGCTCATCCGGAACTGGCGCGTGAGTGTGCAGGCATGGCTGATCGAGTTCTGCGCCGGCAAGTTGGAGCCCGGCGAGGCGCCGGCGCGGGCCGCGGCCCGTGAACTGCACGAGGAGACGGGCCATCAGGCAGGGTCCTTGCATGCCATCGGACGGTTCCTGACCAGTCCGGGTCTAGCGGACGAGTGGATGCACGTGTTCGCCGCCGCGGACCTGGAGCAGGTGCCGCGATCGCTGCAGCCCGGCGAGCGCATCGAGGTGCTCACCGCATGGCCCGACCAGGTGGAGGGATGGATCCGTCGCGGCGAGCTTCACGACGGCAAGAGCATCGCCGCCTTCGCGCTGTGGAAGGCGGCACGGACATGAGGGACTGGGACGAGACCCCCCGCGAGATGTCGGGCTTGATGGGGGACTTCCGCAGCGAGCGGCCCCGGGCCGAGAGCCCAATGACCTGGTCGCTGGCGATCTGCCGTCTCGGGGGGATCGCAGTTCGGATCCACGCGGTGTTCCTGCTGCTGATCGCCGTCGAGCTGCTGCGGGCCAGCGTTCCGGGCTCCATCCGCACGCTCGGGCTGCCGCCCACGGCCCTGGTCATGTGCTGGCTGCTGGCGCTGGCGGTTCTCCACGAGGCGGCCCGGACCGTGGCAGCGCGGCGTTCAGGTGGGGACCTGGACGAGTGGCTGCTGTGGCCACTCGGCGGGCTCTGCGGCATGGACGCCGGCGAGCGGGCCCCAGCCCTGCGGCAGGCCTCGGGCTGGCTGGTGCAGGCGCTGCTGGCCGTGCTGTGCGGGGTGGCGCTGGCGCTCGGCACGGGGGAGGGGATCGCGGCCGCGGTGCCGACGCCCTGGTCGCTCGAGGGATTCAGATCCTTCTCGCTCGGCGGCCACGGGCTGCTCTGGGAGGCGATGTGGCTGCTTCAATGGACCAACCTGGTCACGCTGACGCTGCAGTCGCTTCCGGCCTTCCCGCTGACCGGTGGCCGGGTTCTCTTTGCGGTGTTCGAGAGGCGTCGTGGCTGGAGCGAGGCGGCCCGTCTGGTCTCACGACTCGGCATCGGTGTGGCGGTGGCCCTGCTGATCCTGGGGTTGGCCACGGGGCCATGGATCCTGAGCGGACTCGCCCTGGTGGCATGGATTGCCAGTCGCGAGACCCTGGCACGCACGCACGACAGTGACGCCATGCTGGATGAGGAGCCCGATCGATCCGAGCATCGGAGCCGGGCGGGCCAGGAGGAGATCGACCGCATCCTGGCCAAGATCAACGCGCGCGGCATGAGAAGCCTGTCGCTGCTGGAGCGGTGGCGGCTTCGCCGGGCCACGCGGCGAAGGCGGCACGGGGGATGATCCATCGGCTAGGCTCGCGCGATGGGCTTTGAGGATCGAGACTGGAACCGAGGCCCCGGCGTCCGTGCTTCCGGCCCGTCGTGGCTGAGCCGCATGAGCGTCACTGGCTGGATCATCGCGCTGTGCGTGGGCGTGTTCGTGCTGGATGGGTTCCTGGGCGGGCGCGGAGGCCACGTGATGCCCGTGGTCCGGACCGACCTGGCAGGTGACCCGCTGCCCCCTTCGTTTCGCGACGCCGTGGCGGTGGGAGCGCCGGTCAGCGTGCAGCAGGCGGCGCGGGAATGGGGGCCGGGCTTCCTGCAGGTCGCAAGCCGCGTCGGGGCCCTGCGGGGACCGTACCGTGTGCAGGTGCTCGAGCAGGAGGGTCGCAGCGTGGGGCTGCTCTTCTCGCTGCCAAGCTCGCCGCTCAAGAGCCTGCTGCACTTCAGCACCAGCACGGCGTTGATGGGCGACAGCGGATCCGGTCCGGGGTTTCCGCAGATCTGGCGATTCATCGGCTTCCAGTTCCTGCACGCCAACATGGCGCACCTGGTGTTCAACATGCTGGGCCTGTGGTTTTTCGGCCCGGTGGTGGAGCGCTACCTCGGCGCCAAGCGCTACGCGGCCTTCTACCTGCTCTGCGGCATCTGCGGCGCCGCCATGTACCTGCTTCTCAACTTTCTCGGGACGCACGTGGCCACGTGGAGGCCGGGTCTGCAGCTGCCTTTCCTTCTCCCAAACGATCCCGCCACACCGCTGGTCGGGGCCAGTGCCGGCGTGTTCGGCGTGATCATGGCCGCCGCCTTCCTGGCGCCCCGTGCTCAGGTGCTGGTGTTCTTCGTGCTGCCGATGGAGCTTCGCACCCTCGCGTACGCCCTGGTCGGCGTGGCGTTGCTGACCATCTTCTTCGGCGGCGACAACGCCGGCGGCGAGGCAGCGCACCTGGGGGGCGCGATGGCCGGCTTCTGGCTGATCCGAAGGCCTCACATGCTGCACTGGCTCTTCGACTGGATGGGGAACTTCGATCCCACCAGTCGCTCGCGCCGCGTGCGCCGTGCCCGACGGCAGGGAACCGTCGAGGCGGGCGAGATCGACCGGATCCTGGACAAGATTCGCCGACGCGGACTGAACAGCCTCAGCGAGGCCGAGCGTCGCACCCTGCGACAGGCCAGTTCCCGCGGATGACGGCCGTTCGTCTGGAGATCCTGGCCCACAGCGGCGAGCATCATGGACGCCTGGGCCGCGTGCACACGCCGCACGGCGCATTCGACACGCCAGCCTTCATGCCGGTGGCCACGGCCGCTGCCATGAAGGGACTCACGCCTGAGCAGGTGCGGTCGACCGGCAGCCAGGTGATCCTGAACAACACGCTTCACTGCATGCTTCGGCCGGGAGCCGAGCGGGTGGCCGCGTTCGGATCCAGTCACGCCTTCATGCGCTGGTTCGGTCCCATCCTGACCGATTCAGGGGGCTTTCAGGCGTTCTCGCTGGCCGACCTTCGCACGCTGGACGAGGAGGGCGTGACGTTCCGTTCCTTCGTGGACGGCTCACCCGTGCGGCTCACGCCCGAGATCAGCATGCGCGCGCAGAACCTGATCGGGGCCGACATCATCATGGCCTTCGACGACTGCCCGCCCGCGGGTCCGGAGGTGCCGAGGCAGCGCGTGCGCGAGGCCACCGAGCGCAGCGTGCGCTGGCTGGAGCGGTGTGCGCGCTCGCACGCCCGGCCCTCGGAACAGGCGCTGTTCGGCATCGTGCAGGGCGGCACGCACGACGACCTTCGAGCGTGGAGCCTGCAACGGACGTGCGCGATCGACCTGCCGGGCTACGCCATCGGTGGCGTGGCCGTGGGCGAGGCGCCCGATCGCATTGCGGCCACGGTCCGGTCCACGGCGCCGTGCCTGCCGGCCGACCGGCCGCGGTACC
>JBJOGW010000012.1:0-25813 GCA_046048055.1 Planctomycetota bacterium | reverse complement strand
GCTTCTCGCTCCGCTCGGCATGGGCCATCCTGCTTGGGTGGATTGGTCTCTCGCTGCGCTCGGCGCGATACCGCTTTGCGGGTCAGGCTGGATGCGGAGCTGGGTTTGGGGTGGTGGGGGGTTGGAATCGGCCTTGCTGGGGCTTGGAAGGCCGTTCTCGGATCGCATGGGACTCTGCATGTCGCAGCAATGAGCACAAAATCGCAACCTTCGTGAGGGGGAGGGGGGATTTCTCGTTCTTCCTTGCGCAGGGCGAAGCCGTCGGCCAGTGGGAACTGCCACCGACCAGCTCACCTGAGATTCGCCGCCTGATGTTCAGGCGGCACCGAGGGAAGGCCGTTCGCCGACGGTCTCGGCTGTCACGTGCCCGCTGGGAGCGGGCAAGTCATTTCGGGGCAAGGCCCCAAGGAATCGAAGATGCGAAGCAATCCTCTTGGCATGTGCAGTGTCGTGGCCAGCGTGGCCGTGGCGGGTTCGGCTGGGGCGTCGGTGGTGTCGTTCACAGTCAACTGGGGCCCGAACGGCCCGTCGACGCTGCTCGTCGGGATCGCGGTCAAGGTCGACAACGGCCCTGCATCGGTGCAGAGCATCACGGATGGAACGACCTACAACCTGCCCACCGGCTGGTCCCAGCAGACGCTCATGTCCACCTTCGCCGCCGGCACGAATCCCTCCGCGTCTTCCTCGCAGTACGGATTTGTCCGAGGGGCCGGCGGTTCGACGTTCAGCACGGCATCGACGTATGGTGGCAGCCAACCCAATCCCCTGGGATTCACCGCCACCCTCGCCTTGGATCCATCGACGCCCGCTGAAGGCGCCCAGATCAATGTCTTGTGGACGACCTTCGTCAATGACGGAAGCCTGTCGGTACAGGGTGGCATCAACTTCACCTACACCGCGGGCGAGTGGGTTCGCGGCTCCTTCTCCGGGCCGCAGTACCCGTGGTCTCAGGCAGACAGCGGAACCTTCGACCAACTCTCGGCCGCCGTCGTCCCCGCCCCCGGCGCGATCGCGCTGCTCGGTGCCGCTGGCCTGATGGGTCGTCGCCGCCGCAACTGAGTCACTTCAACAAGTCGCATCTTCCCTCCGCGGACGCGCGGCGGGTCAACTCCCAAGCCCCTCGGCGCACGCACGCCGGGGGGCTTTCTTGTTCCGGCCTGACCAGGGTTGCCGCCGAGTCAGGCGGACCCGCCCCCAAAGCGAAGAACCGGAAGGCGAGGCCTTCCGGTTCTGGGCGGAGGAGTCGGGCTGACAGGATTTGAACCTGCGACCTTTTGACCCCCAGTCAAACGCGCTACCAAGCTGCGCTACAGCCCGCCAAGTTGTCCCGAGGCCTCCCCGTGGCCGCAGGTCGCCGGAAGGGCGGTGCTGGGGGCGCACCGCCCGAAGCGGACAGGGCGGGATTCGAACCCGCGATGCGGTTACCCGCATACAGCATTTCCAATGCTGCTCCTTCAACCGCTCGGACACCTGTCCGACGAACGAGAAACTATACCGGAATGGGGGGTTGCCCGGCTGCGGCAGGTTCTGCAGCGCCAGTCTCGGCCGGTTCGGCGGCCTTCTCCGGCTGTGGCATGGCTGCATCCGGTGCCTGGGCGGGCTCCGATCCCGGCACGGGCAGCCCCCATGCGTCGTTGTCGCGGATGAACAGGTGCACCACGCCAGAGCCGGTTCGCGGTTCGGACACCAGCATGTAGTCCTCGATCAGGTCCACCTGGTCTCCAAACCGACCACCCATGGTCGGCATCCTCGCCCGCAGCTCGCTCTCAGGCATCCACTTTGGATCGCTCGGCTGCACCGGCGTCACCTTGCGGAACGTGAAGGCCACGCCGGCGGATGGGGTGGCGTCCATCGCCGCCTCGGGACTTCCCGCCACGATGCGTTCGGCCGCGATCGCCACCGACGAACCGAACGACGCGGTGCGCATGGGGCGCGGGGAGACCAGCGAAGCCTCCTCCATCCAGGCTCGAGGCGGGGACCGCTGCTTGCCACCGCCGGGCATGGGCGCCGCCTGCACGTTGCGGAAGACGAAGATGCGTCCCGCATCGCGGGCATCGGACAGGTTGGCCTCGGTGGCTCCCACCACCGCCACATCGGGGCCGATGCTCACGGCGGCACCGAACTGATCCGATGGCCCCAGGTCGCTGCCGGTGATGAGGGCTCGGGGGTCCTCGCGCCACGAGCCCAGCGCCTGCGTGAACACCGAGGCACCGCCCGAGAGATGCCCGCGGCCGGTCCTTGCGCCAGGAGCGCCCACGAGCGCGGCGGTGAGGTTGCGGCCCATGATGATGGACACGCTCTGACCGAATCTGGCTGAGCCACGAGCCCCGGTCCACTTGAGCATGGGTCCCGGTTTCCACCGACCCTCGGAGTCGCCGTCCCAGACCAGAACCAGTCCGCGGTCGATGTCGTTGTCGATGTCCACGCGAGGAGCGCCCGCCATCAGGGTCCAGCTGAGACGGACCTTGGATCCGAACGGCGTCTCCAGCACACCAATCGCCAGGCTGGTGCCCAGCTGGGCGTCCTCGAGTACCGGATCGCCCTTGAACGACTGCGCATACCTCCAGCCACCCTCGACGCGCTCCCAGAGAAACACCCGGCCGGCCTCCAGCATGCCATCCACCGTGCTGCGAGGCGCGCCCACCGCGATCCACCGGCCATCCGGCGACACGGCCACAGCCTCACCAAAGCCCATCACCTGCGGATCGGCGGGTGGCTCGAGCCTGGTCCACGGCTTGGCTGGATCCTGCGGGTCCATGACCCACACCGCACCGCCGCCGTTCGCGCCGGGCGCGCCGATCACGGCGGTGTGGATGCCCAGGCCGATGGAGGCGCCGAAGCCGTCGCTGCCGCCCTCCGGCGATCGCAATTCCATGTTGGCGATCCGAGTGGTGAACGGGTACTCCGGTCGCTTGGGACCTCGAACCGCCAGATGCTCGGCCTTGCCCGCGTGCCACGGGATGGCGGCGGCGGGCTGGGAGCGGCAGCCCGCGAGCATGGCCATCAGGGCCAGAAATCCGGTCACCAAGCTGCCATCGCGACGGGTCACGCGGGGCAGTGTAGAGGCGGGTCCGGGCAGGTTGGGTGCCCTACCATCCGCTCCCATGCGACCGCTCGCGATGCTGACGCTGCTTGTGTTCTCGATGGCGGCCGGTGCCGCCGTGCTGGCGTCGCTGCAGTCGGCCAGCACCCCGCCCACCGCCGATCAGGAGAAGAAGACCATGGCACTGCTGTCCCGAGCCGGATACGACATCACGCCGCTTTCGGAGCCGCAGGTGGCCGAGCTGGCCAAGCGTCTCACGCCCGAGCAGTTTCGGGTGACCCAGAAGAGTGGCACCGAGGCGGCCTTCTGCGGCAACCTGCTCGACAACAAGAAGGATGGCACGTACGTGTGCGTGGTCTGCGGTCTTCCGCTCTTCAGCAGCACGCACAAGTTCGATTCGGGCACCGGCTGGCCCAGCTTCTTCCGGCCCTTCGACCGGGATCACATCCGATACGTGAAGGACGACAGCCACGGCATGGAGCGCGTGGAGATCGAGTGCGCGCGGTGCAGCGCCCACCTGGGCCACGTGTTCGAGGACGGTCCGCCGCCGACCGGGCTACGCTACTGCCTGAACTCCGCCGCACTGGACTTCATCGAGAAGGGCAAGCCCATGCCTGCCCAGAGCCAGCCCGTGCAGACGGCCACCGCCTACTTCGCCGGCGGCTGCTTCTGGGGCGTGGAGCACCGCTTTCAGGAGTGCCCGGGTGTGGTCGAGGTCTCCAGCGGGTACATGAATGGCACCACCGAGAACCCCACCTATGAGCAGGTGTGCGCTCACGGCACGGGCCATGCCGAGGCCGTGCGCGTGGTGTTCGATCCCACCCGGGTGACCTATCGCCAGTTGCTCGACGGCTTCTTTCGCATGCACGATCCGACACAGCTGAACCGGCAGGGCCCGGACGTGGGCGACCAGTATCGCAGTGCGGTCTTCACCACCGATGCCGAGCAGCTCAAGGAGGCCCAGGCCTTCAAGCTGTCGCTTCAGGCCTCGCCGCGCTATGCGGGCAAGACCATCGTGACCCAGATCGAGCCAGCCAAGACCTTCTACCCGGCCGAGATGTATCACCAGGACTACGTGGAGCGCACGGGACGGGCCTGCCATGCGATCAATCCATGGCCAGCCGTGTTCGGTCCGGAGAAGTCGCCCGAGCCGGATCCGGCCAAGGCGGGACACTGAGCCGCATGTCCATGCGCGTGCTCCTGCTCATTGCGGCAGCGGCCATGGCAGCCATGCAGGCCGCGCCCACCTCGACACGGCTGGATTCGACACGGCAGGCAGCGGCCGCGACGAACCTGCAGGTTCCGGACGCGCCGGCGTTCGCCAGGGATGCCATGGATCTGGTGTCCTCCGCGGACCTGTCCAGATGGCACGACCTGCTGTGCGTGGAGCCGCACGTGGCGGGCACGTCGGGTGACGTTCGACAGGTGGAGCGGCTTCGACAGGCGTTCGAGAGCATGGGCCTGACGGCGCACGTGGAGGGTTTCAAGTGCCTGCTCTCCCGCCCCGTGTCTGCCCAGCTGGAGATCGTGGATGAGCGGCCCGGTGCCGGCGAGGCGTTGCCGCGGGGGCGCCGCGGCGTGGTGCCGCTGCCGATCGACGAGCGCAACCTGCTCGAGGACCCGGCCACGGCGCATCCGGACCTCTCCTGGGGCTGGAATGCCTACAGCGGCAGCGGTGACGTGACGGCGCCGGTGGTCTACGCCAACTACGCCACCCGCGAGGACTTCGCCACGTTGGCCTCGCTTGGCGTGCAGGTGGAGGGCAAGATCGTGCTGGCGCGCTACGGGCGCTGCTTTCGCGGCTACAAGGCCCGCTTTGCGCAGGAGGCCGGTGCCGCGGGCCTGATCCTGTACTCCGATCCGGCCGACGTGGGATTCACCCGCGGCAAGGTGTGGCCCGAGGGCGGTGGCTGGGCCAACGACACATGCATCCAACGCGGCACGCTGAACACGCTGCCATATCCGGGCGATCCGGGCACGCCGGGCATCTACGCAAGCGAGAACGTGCTGCGCGAGGCGCCAGAGCGGCTGGACCTGCCGCGCATCCCGGTGCAGCCGGTGGGATACGCGGCCGCGTCCGCGATCCTGGCCCGCTTTCAGGGCCCCGACGCGCCCGAGGCCTGGAAGGGCGGTTTGCCCATGCCGTACCGGCTCACCATGGCTCAAGGCTGTGAGGTGCGTCTGCAGGTGCAGCAGGAGCGTTTCATCGGCAGTTCGGCCAACGTGATCGCCACCATCCCCGGAGCGGTGCATCCGGAGCGGTTCGTGATCCTTGGCTGCCATCACGACGCCTGGGGGCTGGGCGCCGCGGATCCGGGTGCGGGCACCATCTGCCTGCTGGAGGCGGCGCGGTGCTTCGCCGACTTGGCGGAGCGGGGGATCCGGCCCGCCAGCACGCTGGTGTTTGCCGCATGGGGTGCCGAGGAGTTCGGCATCATCGGCAGCACCGAATGGGTGGAGGGACATGCGGCCGAGTTGCAGCGAAGCGGCGCGCTCTACATCAACCTGGACATGGCGGCGATGGGGCCGAACCCATCCCTGGCATTGTCCCCGGAACTGGGCGGCATGGTCTCCAGGGCGATCTCGCAGGTTCCTTCGGCTGCGGCTCCGGGCGAGACCGTGCTGCAGTCGCTGCAGCGACAGGCCGGAGACCGGCCCGTGTTCGGCGCGTTGGGGGGTGGCAGTGATCACATCGGGTTCGTGTGCAGGGTCGGCATTCCCAGCGTGGCCATCTCCGCGCATGGCGCCCCGGGAACCAGCTACCACAGCAACTACGACACGGTGCAGTGGTACCGCTCGATCGTGGGTCAGGACTATGCCAGTGCCGCCATGGTCACGCGTTCGGCCATCGCGGTGGCGGCGGCCATGAGCCAGCCACGGTTTCCGGCCTGGCGCATGCAGGATCTGGTGCGTGGCATCTCGGCTCATCTGGACGCGCTGATGGCCCGTGCCGACGAATCGCAGCGGCAGCAGATGGCCGTGTTGCAACCCGGTCTTCAGGAGCTTCTGGTGCGTGCCGAACGCATCGACGCGGCGATTCCGCTGGCCACCTCGCTCAACGACCAGAACGCCACGCGCGTGGAGCGCGGCCTGCGCAACGCGGTGCTGGCCTTCGTGGATGAGCAGGGTCTGGATGGGCGGCCATGGTTTCGCAGCCTGGTCGCTGCCTCGCACCGGGATGACGGCTACGCCGCCTGCATGCTGCCGCTCCTGACCGAGGCCATCATGGACCAGGATGCCGAGCGGTTGCAGAGGGCCGTGGAACGCATGGAGAAGGCCCAGCAGCGCTGCGGCAACGCCCTGCGCCTGATCGAGGTGGGCCTGGGGCTTCCGCTCGGGAGTTCCTGAGCGGCGAGCCACCGCGCGTGACGTACCTGCCGCGTTCGAATCGGATGAACCCTAGACTTTCGCCATGATCCTGCTGCGGATGCTTGCGCTCCTGCCGTGGCTCTTCTGGTGGCAAGCCACCGTGCCGGATGCCGGTGTGCGTGTGGAGCCATCCACGGTGGACTTTGGGCAACTGGAGCCGGGCGCCGCGCGGACGGCCACCTTTCGCCTTCACAACGACTCCACCCGTGCGGTGCGCGTGCAGAGCGCCTTTCCAAGCTGCAAGTGCACGGACATCACGGATCTGGCCGGCGTGGAGATCCCCGCCGGCGGACAGGTGGAACTCCAGGCCACGCTGCAGGCACCTCGGGCGCCTGGTCCCAAGGACGCCAAGGTGTTCGTGACCCTTGAGGGCGCGTCGCGGCCACTGGTGGCGCAGATGCAGGGAGAGGTGGTGTGGGCCGTGCAGCCCTCGCCGCCCTACGTCGACGCGTTGAAGGGCGTTCGAACGGGCACGGTCACGCTTCGATCGACGGATCAGACGCCATTTCGGGTGCGCTCGGTGGATGGACGGCCACCGGTCGGCGCGGCAGCCTCCGATCCTGCCGTTCCCGCACTGGAGCACGTCGTGACCTGGAATCTGCAGGGGGTGCCCGACGGATCGTTCCGCCAGTGGATGCTCGTGGAGACCGACCATCCCGGGGCACGGCTGATCCCGCTTCGGGTGCGCCACGAGTCCACCGGCGTTCGATTCGATCCCGGCGCCACGAAGCGCGGATGGCAGGTGCCCGAGAGCGTGGTGGTGCTCGGAGCGATCAAGGTGGGCGACGCCGCGACATGCCGCATGGTCCTGGAGAACGCCTTGCCACGTGGCAAGCCGCGACCTGCCGGATGGGATCGGATCACGGGCGTGCAGTCGGAGGATCCGCGGCTTCAGGCGGAACTGCTGCAGGCCACGGCCAAGGGCGATGCGGTGGAGGTGACGATGCGCGTGACCGTGCAGCCCGGGTCTCCGGGCGTGCTGTGGATGCCGGTGGCGATCGAGGGCGCCACGGGCACGGGTCGGTGCTTCGTGGCCGCGGTGGTGGATCCGTGACGGGCCTGGCCATCGATCACCTGAATGCCGAGGGTGTGGCGGAACTGCTCGAGCGGGCTGCGGCCTGCCTGCGCACGGATCCCGCGCGACGAGGCTGCACCGTGCACCTTCCGGACCGGGGCCGACTGCTCGCCACTGGTGATCTGCACGACAACCCGATCCACTTCATGAAGGTTCAGGCCTTCGCGCAACTGCAGTCCCGGGATCACCACGTGGTGCTGCACGAGTTGATCCATGGCGAGCGTCTCACGCACGGGGCCGATCTGAGCTGGCGCATGCTGGCCAAGGTGGCCGCGCTGGTGATGGCCCATCCGGGACAGGTCCATCCGGTGCTGGCCAACCACGAGATCGCCCAGGCCTTCGACCAGCCCGTGAGCAAGGGTGCGGGTGAGAACACGGCCCTGTTCCATGACGGGCTGGCATGGAGTTTTGGTGACGATGCCGGGCTGGTGGATCGCGCCATCCGGGGCTTCGTGCGGGCCATGCCGCTGGCCGCTCGCACGGCCCGGGGCATCCTGTGCGCCCACTCGCTGCCCTCGCCCATGGCGATGCGGACGTTCGATCCCGGCGTGCTCGATCGGGAACTGGACGACGCGGACTTTGCCGTGCGCACCGGAGCCGCCTGGAACATGACGTGGGGACGCGGGCAGACCGAGGAGCAGGTGGAGGCGCTGGCCCGGGCGTGGAACGTGCGGTTGTTCATCGTGGGGCACAAGCATGCCGCCGAGGGTGTCGAGGTGGCCGGCCCCCGCATGCTGGTGCTGAACTCGGATCACGAGCATGCGATGGTGCTGCCCGTGGACCTGGGGCATGAGCCCGTGGATGCGGCGGAGATGGCGCTGGCAGCCGTGCCGCTGGCCATGATCGGGGCGGCACTCGATGGCTGATCGCGGGGTGATGCTGTCGCTGGAGACCGCCGATCGCGTGCAGGAGGCCGGACTGCGGCTGGCCAGTGGTGCGTTCGAGACGGAACCGATCGATGGTGCAGCGCGCGACCGCGAGGACCTGCTTCCAGCCATCGATCGGCTGTGCGGCCGATGCGGCGTGGCGCCCACCGAGATCACGTGCGTGGCCCTGAACGCGGGCCCGGGCGGGTTCACCGGATTGCGCATGGCGCACGCCGCCGCGCAGGCCATGGGACTTGCCTTGGGCGTGAAGCTGTTGCAGGTCCATGCCGCCGCCGCAGCTGCCGAGTGCGCCCGCCTGGATCGGGTGATCGATCCCGCGACGCCGGTGTGGGTGGCCCTGGCCTGCAAGGGCGACGAAGCCTGGCTTGGTCGCATGGACCCGGCGCACGGTCATGATCCGCTGGATGCCGCCAGCCGGACGGCTGATGCCTGGGAGCCGGGACCCGAGGCCGTGCTGCTGGCCGACGAGCACCTGCCCGCAGCGTTCGGCCCGGTTCTGCAGCGATGGAGCGTGCGCAGGCTGCCCCGGCGTGGCAGGGCCGAGGCCGTGGCCAACGTGGCGAAACGACTGCTCGATGCGGGCCGCACCATGCCGCCCGAGGCGATGGTCCCCATCTATCCGCGCGAGGCCGAGGCCGTACGCCTGTGGCGACAGCGTCATGCGGCCCGTTAGGCCCGCACGACCGGCGCAGACGGAACAGACGGAATCACGAGCGGTCTGCGACAGCCCAAACCCGGTGGTGGCATGCGCTGGGGCGAAAGTGGGCCACGGATCCGGCCGAGATCCCGCGTGCGATGCAGGATCCATCCCCCAGTTCTTCCAGTTCCCGCACCCATGCCGGCCATGTGCTGGTGGTGGGACAGGCCTCGCGCTGGCCCGAGTGGATGGAGGCACTGGTGCGCACCGGCCACAATGTGGAAGTGGTGCCGGACAGCGAACGGGCACTCCTGTGCGCCGCGGAACGATGGGTGGAGGTGCTCCTGGTGGCCGGGGAGACCGCGGTGGATGACGCGCAGACGCTGGAGCGGCTGCATCGTGTCTCGCCATGCACGCAGTTGCTGCTGATCGGCCCGGGCACCTTTGAACCCACGGCGACCATTCGCAGCCTGTCTGACGCGCTCCCGAAGGGCGAGTTCCTGCGCGAGATCCAGTCGGCCTTGCGTGCCTCGCGGCAGGCCCGTGAGCGTCAGGAGCGACTGGAGCAGTTGCGCGGGCTTGCCCAACGGATCCGGCGCGACGCGACCCCATGGCACGGCGGCGTGGAGTCGATGATCGATGCCGCCTCGGGTCCCGCGTCCGAGATGGAGGCTCTGCAGTCGAGCGTTGGCGAGGAGCTGGACCCGCTGCACGCGGCCAGGGAGACCGCGGACTTCATCGTTCGACACCTGCCCGGCGCCGTGGTGGCGGTCTGGCTCTCCGGCCCGGCCGGTCGCTTTGGGCTCACGGCCTGCAGCGGCACGGGGGATGACCGGACCGACGCCATCGCACGCCTGATGGCATGCGTGGAGCGGCGCCTGCTCGCCCGCCCGGCATCGGCAGGCGAGATGACCGTGGTGGCCAGCGCGGCGGAGTGGGCCATGGCCGAGGACGCGGAAGCGCTGCGGGCCCGTTGGGGCATCCTGGCACCGTGCCGGGCGGACGGCGTGTGCCACGGCTTCGTGATGGTCATCGGTCCGGACGGCTTGCCGCTGGGCTCGGCGGAGAGCGCCATGGACTCGATTCGAACCATCCTTGGAGCGCACCTGGCGCGAATCGAGCGGGTGCATCTTCGGGCGCAGCCGGACTGGCCGGACCTGTCCAGCGACCCGGACGAGCCTGGCCCCTCAGGCGACGCCTTCGAGTGAGCGAAGCAGTGGCGTGACGCCCCCACGCACGCGGTCGCCCACCTGCACCAGCACGTGACCCACACCCTGCGGAACGACCAGTTCGGTGGTGGAGCCGAACTTGATCAGCCCCATGCGATCGCCGCGTCGCACCTGGTCTCCAGGGCGCGGTGTGCACACGATGCGTCGCGCGATGGCTCCGGAGACCTGCCGAATGCCGAATGGGATGCCCCCAGGTGATCGCAGGCACAGGAGCAGGCTCTCGTTCAGGTGAGCGCCGCGCGGATCACGGGCATCCAGGTACTGGCCAGGCCGGTGCGAGCGGCTGGTCACCTGCCCATCCCAGGGGATGCGGTTCACGTGCACGTCCAGCACGCTCAGGAAGATCCGGATCACCACCGCTGGCCCGTTGACCGCGGCATGGTCGGCGTGGTGCTCCACGGCGCTCACCACACCGTCGGCAGGACTGAGCCAGCACCCGCTGGAACCGTTGGCTGGATGTCGGGGGGGATCCCGGAAGAAGGCGCAGAACCCCAGCCAGGCCACGGCGACCACCGAGCAGGGCAGCCACCAGCCTGGTTCGCCGCGCACGGCCAGCCACCCGCAGGCGACAATCACAGGCACCGCCACCAGCGAGGCCGTACCCCATTGATCCGCGCCGTGACGGTTCAGCATGCCGAACGCGTTCGCGTCACTCCGTGGCCTTGCCCACGAAGAAGCCGATGGCACCGCACACAAGCACGGCTCCGGCCAGGCCACCAGTCCACATCATCCAGTCGCTGGCATACATCTGGGCCAGTTCCACGGGAGCCCCGATCAGCCTCATGGCCACCACGGTCACCGCGGCGGCCAGTGCGAGCGCGCTGGGAACCATCAGACCCACGCCCAGTCCGCTCCAGGGCCCGCTGTAGGCCTCGGGCATCGAGGCGGGCGCCGAGGTGAAGATGGGGGCCCTTGCACCGCGACCGGAAACCGCCGCCGCCACCGCTGCGCCCGCGGCGGCACCTACGGCGTCCACGCCTGCTCCACTCTCGCCACCTTCCTCGCCGCCAAAGATGCCACTGGCGTTGGCAGGAAGTTCGGCGCCCTCGTCCGACGAGAAGGCCTCATCCATGAGGGCCGCGCCGATGCTGCTGCTCTCGCTGTCGCTGGTCAGGTCGAGCAGGCCGCTGCCCGAACCCTCACCCTCCAGACTGACCCGGTCGCTGATCGACGAGCCCGCGGCACTGTCCATGCGGCTGTCCATGGCACCGCCCGCTGAGCCGTCCAGGGTGAGTTCCTCGGTGGCACCCGCGGGCTCCGAGGCCGCTCCACCAAGGCTGTCATCCAGATCCAGGTTCAATGGATCCTTGTCGGGTGCTGGCGCAGCGGAGGACTCCAGATCCAGTTCCAGCGTGAGGTCATCCGTGCCGCCGGAGGAGGACACGATGGCCGACATCGAGGCGCTCATGCCTCCCGCGGCAGGGGCCGGGGCGCCGTCCCCGTCAAGATCCAGCTCCAGCGTGAACTCGTCGGCTGCGGGCGGGGCTGCGGACTTGGAAGCTTCGACGTCCAGATCCAGTTCCAGCGGCTGATCTCCCAGGTCCAGGCCTCCCGAGTCACCCACGCTCGAGAGCGAGGAGAGCCCGACCGGGCTGTCCGAGGGCCTTTGGGCGGGAGGGCTGCCCGCGCCGGAGTCGGCCAGGTCCAGCTCGAACGAGTCGTCGGAAGCGGGGGGCAGGTCCAGTTCCAGATCCACGCCGCTGCCCTCGGTGAGCAGCTCGACCTCGTCCACCTTGAACATCAGCTTGTCATCGTGGTCGCGGAACTCGCGAAGCTTGCCCTGCTCCACCAGCGCGTTCACCTGATCCGGGCTCTTGCCCAGCTTCGCGGCGGCTTCCTCGAGCGTGTAGAACAGCTTGGCCATGGGGTCGTTGCGTGGTCTCGGGGGGATGGGATCCGGTCCCGCAGTCGGGTGGGGTAGGGTACGCAGGGGCGGGAGGACCCGCAAGGGAATCTCCGCAGCCGATGTCACCACAGGTTCCACAAGTCTCCATGCACGCGGCAATTCCATGAGACCCGCCCGGGCTCGCAAGATCACGGAGCGACTGCAGGCCTGGTTCGCCCGCCACGCACGGGACCTGCCTTGGCGAAGGCAACCGAGCCCCTGGAAGACGCTGATGAGCGAGGCCTTGCTCCAGCAGACGCAGGTCCCGCGCGTGGCCGAGCGGTTTCCCGAATTCGTGCGACTGTTTCCCTCCCCGCGCGCCATGGTCCGACGAGGCGAACGGGCGGTGCTGCAGGCCTGGCGCGGCATGGGGTATTACCGGCGAGCCCGCTCCCTGCATGCGGCGGCCGTCCGGATCGTGACGATGCACGGTGGCCGGGTTCCACGGGATCCCGAGTCGCTGCGCGCACTGCCCGGCGTCGGTCGGTACACGGCGGGTGCCGTGGCGAGCATCGGGTTCGGACTTCGTGAGCCCATCGTGGATGGCAATGTGGCGCGCGTGCTCAGCCGTCTGGCCAACCGACTGGACCGGACGGACGATCGGGTCGGTCAGGCATGGTGCTGGCAGCAGGCCACGAGCGTGGTGCAGGCGGCGCGTGAGCCGGGCGTGGCCAACGAGGCGTTGATGGAACTGGGTGCGACGGTCTGCACGCCCACCGGGCCGGCATGCGGAGCGTGTCCCCTGCGATCCATCTGCGGGTCGCGTCGGGCAGGCACGCAGCACCGCATCCCACCGGCAAGGGCGAGGTTGGCCCGAACGCCGCTCCTGTTCCATGCACTGGTGGATGTGCATGGCGGGCTGGTGGCGATGGCCGAGAGGCAGGAGGGACTGTGGCGTGGATTGCTGATGCCGCCGCTGATCGAGGCGTCAGCGGGCCTGAGTCCGGCACGGCTGAAGGCGCTCTCCGGGGCATCCCGGGTGGGACCGCTGCGGGCCACGGTGGAGTTCGCCACCACGCACCGGCAGGTCCGTTTTCTGGTGCATCGGGCCCGCTTCGGCCCGTCGGCGGACCTTCAGCGGATCTCGCTGCGGTCCGTGACCCGGCAGGCCGTGCCTGCCGCGGGTCAACGGGTGATCGACGCCGTCGTGTCGGCGAGTCCGCGGCGTGCTACCGTGACCGTCCGATGAGGCGGCTCGTTCCCATCCTGATCCTGGCCGCATGCTCCTCGGAGCCGGAACGCACCACCGTGGACTCCAACGTTCGCATGCCGGGCGAGCCGTCCACCGTGGCACGAACGCTCACGCCTGCCGAGGAAAGCGAGGTGCTTGATGCCATGGCCAGTGCCCAGACCGCGCAGGAGCGCGCCGAGGCTCGACCTCTGGAGCCGGCGGGCGCGGATGGTCGGTGGCGAGAGGTCGCCACCGTGGCTGGCGTGGCGGTCAAGCGGTGCCAGACGGCGATCCTGGACCAGCAGGCGATCGATGGTGGCTGGCGCTTCATGCTCATCAACATTCACGATGAGCCAGGCGAGCTGGTCGTGCACGGCAACGATGCGGAGGGCGTGACCGAGGTCACGGCAAGCGTGGGCATGTTCGGCGAGCGAACGTCGCGCGCCGAGGACCTGGTGCGATCGTTCCGGCAGACCCTCCAGGAATACGCGCGGGTCAGGCGACCGCAGTGAGGCTCAGGGCAGCGGGGGACACGCCTTCGCCTCGGGATGCAGCCGCTCCACCATCGCGGCCACCCGAAGCAGCCGCGCGTCCTCCATGGCAGGGGCCTGCAGGTGCAGGCCGATGGGCAGTTGCCTTCCGCCCTCGGAGGCGAAGCCCACCGGAACGCTGATGCCGGGGATGCCCGCGATGTTGGTGTTCACCGTGTAGACGTCGCACAGGTACATCTGCAGGGGGTCCTTCAGGCCACCCATGGCGAAGGCGGGCGTGGGGCTGGTGGGCCCCGCGATGACGTCGCACATCCGGAAGGCGGCGTCGAACTCGTCCTTGATCCGCCTGCGCACCCGCAGTGCCCGGCCGTAGTAGGCGTCGTAGTAGCCGGCGCTCAGCACGTAGGTGCCCAGCATGATGCGACGCTGCACCTCGGGGCCAAAGCCCTGGCCGCGGCTGTCGGCGTACAGGTCGTCGAGCGACTGGCCGACGCGAGCCGCGGCGCGGAACCCGTAGCGGATCCCGTCGAATCGGGCCAGGTTGCTGCTGGCTTCCGCGGGCGCGATCACGTAGTAGGTGCTGATGCCCGCATCGGTGAGCGGCAGGTCGACCTCCACCAGCGTGGCCCCGGCACCGCGCAGGCGATCCAGCGAGGCCTGCACCGCGGCGTTCACGCGTGGATCATTGTCCGCGCTCATGTACTGGCGAGGCACGCCCACCCGAAGGTTCTGCACCGGCGTCTCCAGCTGCACCAGCGGGTCCTCGATCGGTGTCGGTGCGGTGGTGCTGTCCCGGCTGTCCGCGCCCGCCATCATGGCGTAGGTGAGCGCGGCGTCGCGAACGCTTGCGGCGAGCGGTCCGACCTGATCCAGGCTGCTGCCGAAGGCGACCAGTCCCCAGCGGCTCACCCGGCCGTAGGTGGGCTTGAATCCCACGCAGCCGCAGAGCGAGGCCGGCTGGCGGATGCTGCCGCCCGTGTCGCTGCCCAGGGCCACGCCGCAGAGCGAGGCCGCCGCGGCCACGGCACTGCCTCCACTGCTGCCCCCGGGCACGCGCGAAGGATCCCACGGGTTGCGCACGGGTCCCCAGGCGCATCGCTCACTGCTCGAGCCCATCGCGAACTCGTCCAGGTTGGTCTTGCCCATCACGATAGCGCCAGCCGCCTTCAGGCGCTCCACGCATGTGGCGTCGAAGGGCGAGCGATAGCCCTGCAGCATTCGGCTGGAACAGGTGGTCTGGCCGATCCTCGTGGCGATGTTGTCCTTCACCGCCACGGGAATGCCGGCCATCGGGCCAGGATCCCGCCCTTCGGCGATCAAGCGGTCGATGGCCTGAGCCTGGCCCCGCGCGTCGTCGACCAGGATCTCGTGGAAGGCGTTCAGGCCCTCGTTGGCGGCCTGGGCCCGTTGCAGAAACGGCTCGAGGGCCTCCGTGGCCTTGACCTGCCGCGATCGCACCGCGTCGCGCAGTGCCGTGGCGTCCCTGAACGGCATGCTCACGATTCCTCGGCCAGCACCTTGGGCACGGCCAGGTACCGGCCCTCCACCGCCGGGGCGTTGCGAAGCAGATCCTGGATGTCCATGCACGGGCCGGGCTCATCGGGGTCGAGCCGATTGACCAGCTCGAAGGGCGTGGTCATGGGCTCGACGCCCTCCACCGGAATGGTCTTGAGCCGAGCCACGTGACCCAGCACGCTCGAGAGCTCGCCGCGCAGGTCGTCGAGCCGATCTGCAGGGATCGCCAGGCGGGCCAGTCGTGCCACATGGGCGACCTCCTGGGTGGTGAGCGAATGCTCGGGGGTCATGGTTCGCGCGAGTGTAACGGTGGGCACTTCGCGGTCGCTAGGCTTGGCGCTCATGGGCAAGGATCGACGCAACGGACCCGTGGTGGGCGTGGACCTGGGTGGCACCAACATGGCCATCGGCGTGGTGGACGACAAGGGTCGCGTGCTCGGTCGCTGCAAGCGCAAGACCAAGGCCTCCGAGGGTCGCGACCGCGTGCTGGCGCGGATGGTCGAGGGCATCGAGCGGGCGTGCGCCGAGGCGAAGGTGCCCATGAAGTCGCTGGCAGCGGTGGGCGTGGGAGCCCCCAGCGCCGTGGACTGGGACAAGGGTCTGGTGATCCACGCCGGAAACCTGGGCTGGAAGCGGCTCCCGCTGCGGGAGATCCTGGAGAAGAGGCTGGGCCTGCCCGTGGTGGTGGACAACGACGTGAATGTGGCCGCCTTCGGTGAGAGCCGGATGGGTGCGGGCAAGGGCCGAGGTGATCTGCTGGCGGTCTGGGTGGGAACCGGCATCGGGGGTGCCATGGTTCTCCATGGCCAGCTCTACCGTGGCCAGCTGCACACTGCCGGCGAGGTGGGCCACGTGGTCATGTTCCCCGGCGCCGGGCCAGGCCACCGCAAGCTCGAGGAGCATTGCAGCCGCACGGCCATGGTGCGCAGCATGCTGATGCTCCTGGGCCACTATCCCGACTCCATGCTGCGCGAGTTCCTGAAGCAGGATGGCGAGGACGCGCAGCTTGGCAGCGGAGTGATCGCGGAGTGTCTCCAGAAGGGTGACCCGCTGGTCAGCAGCGTGGTGAACGCGGCGGCGGATCTTCTGGGCGTGGCCATCGCCAACTTCCTCACGGTGCTCAGTCTTCCCACGGTGATTCTGGGTGGCGGCGTGACCGAAGCCCTGGGCAAGCCGTGGCTCCACCGTGTGCGTGAGAGCATGGAGCAGAACGTTTTCCCATCGAGCCTGCAGAAGTGCCAGGTGCTGAAGAGCGAGCTGGGCGACGATGCAGGCTTGCTGGGGGCGGCCATGCTGGCACGTGAGACGCCGACCACGCACTGAACGTCCGATACAAGGGACGGGTCTTCATATCGGACGCGGCGATCGTGCCGCCCCGCCTCAGGCCATCCGTGCAGGTGGGACATCCGACTTGCTGACCGCCAGCTTCACACCGGGCAGATGGGGTTCCAGCATCCGGGCCAACACGGGCAAGAAGCCCCGTTCGGTCTGGCTGTGACCGGCCAGAAGCAGGTCGCATCCACGGGCCCGCGCTGCCAACTGGTCGTGATGCTTCGCCTCGCCGGTCACGAAGAGCGTGCAGCCGCAATCGGCAGCGGCCGACATCAGGGCGAAGCCGGCACCCGGCACGACACCGACACGCCCATGCCGGCGCGAGCGGTGACGCTCGACCAGCTGGATCGATCCGGCGGGCAGACGCAACGCCTTGCGCAGGCGGGCGGCCAGCGTCTGGGCCGTTGCCGGACGATCAAGATCCACCACGCGACCATGGCCGTGTCGATCACTGGGGCGCCGCTCCAGCTCGAACACCTCGATGGCAGGTTCCTCGTAGGGGTGGGCGGCATGCAGGGCCTGCATCACCGCGGCCCGCTCGTGCTCGCCGCTGACCATCTCCAGCCGGATCTCCTCCACGCGCTCGAGACGTCCCCTGCGACCGACCGCGGGGCGCGACGTGACGCCGCCCAGGAACGTGCCGTGACCCTGCAGCTCGAAACTGCAGTGGCTGTAGTCACCCACCTGTCCGGCCCCTGCCCGGGCCATGGCCTCGCGCACCACCTGCACCGCGTAGGCGGGCACGAAGGTCACCACCTTGAAACGCTCGCCCGGACGATGCTCCGCGGCAGGCTCGATCGGCGCGCGCGTGCCACGGCCCAGCAGGGCGGCCAACCAGTCGGTCACGCCACCCTCCACTGCGTCCAGCGCCGTGTGCGGGCTCAGCAGCGCCATGCCCCGCTCGGCGCAGGACAGCAGCAGCGCCTGTCGGGGATCCATCGCGGTCAGTCGTGCGATGGGCTCGAAGATGGGCGGGTGGTACGCCACGATGGCCTGGCACTTCAGCCGCACAGCCTCGGCCAGCGTCTCGGCCGTCAGGTCGATGCACAGCAGGGCGCGCCGCAGCGGACGGGCCGGATCGCCAAGCAGCAGTCCGACCTTGTCCCAATCCGCGGCCAGACGCGAGGGTGCCACCGCCTCCAGTGCCAGGGCAAGTTCACCGATCATGTCGCGAGCCTACTGCGCCACGACGGCCGTGAAGACATGCCCGCATTCCGGGCAGCGTTCCACACCGCCTCGTCGCGGATAGCCGCACGCCGGGCATGCGCGGCGAATCCAGTGCAGTCGCGCGCGTCGCGTCCAGAGCAGCACCAGCATCGGCCCGCACAGCGTGGTCAGCACCACCGAGCCGCCGACGATCGCCCAGAAGCTGCCCCAACTGCACCAGCACGACTCCTTGCGCATGCCGGCCGCATAGGTGGGCGCGGCCAGGGCCAGTTCCACGCACGTGCCCGCGAACAGACGTCGCACGAAGCGCACGATGCGATCCGGGTCACCGGACATGCCCGCCCGCGCCAGCAGGCTTGCCCAGATCGCGCCTGCCACGACCCAGGTGAGCAGGATCAGCGCGACCAGCTCGACTTCCCCAAGCCAGGGGAGACCCCAGGCGATGCTCTGTCCGCTCCAGAGCATCAGCACGCGGGGGATGTCCAGCATCACCACCAGCATGCCCACCGAGATCAGGCCGCCCAGGGAGCCGGCACCCGCGATGGACCATCGCAGCGGAATGCCCGAGCCTTGCCGAGCCCCAAGCCCCACGAGCGGCACGCAGATGAGCATGGGTGAGACCACCAACCCCATCAAGAGCAGCACGAAGGCCAGCTGTGCGGCCAGCGGCAGATCCTGGCCCGGCAGCAGACTCCGGGCGGTCCCCACGATCGCGATCCACCACGTGTCCAGGAACTTCAGGGCGAACGCCATGCCGGTCGGCATCGGTCTGCCGCTTCCCGCCGCATGGATGTACATGCCTCCCGCATTGGTCAGCGTGGCCACGAAGGTGCCGACCACGATCGCCGCCAACCATGAGGCGAGCAGGAGCGCGGCCAGCCATGCTGCACGACGCCAGCCTGTCGAGTGGGCGATGCGCCACGAAGCCGCCCCGGCGGAGGCGATCAATCCCGCTTTCCACCCATGATCATCGCCAGCCGGAAGATGATCTTCATGCTCTCGAGGTAGATCCACACCAGGCTCACCAGCAACCCGTAGGCCAGGTACCACTCGCTGCTGGCGGGCGCGCCCGACTGCACGGCCTCGTCGACCCGCTGCATGTCCAGGACCAGCGTCAGGGCAGCCACCACCAGGATCACGCCGTTGATGGCAAGGCCGATCCAGGCACCCTGGCTGGAACCGGCCTGCGTTGGCAGGCTCAGCAGCGGCATGGCGATGCCGAACAGTCCAAGCACGAAGGAGAGCAGGTACACGCAGGCGATGCCCAGCACCGCGGCCCACAGGATGGCCGCACCACGCTGGCTGAAGCGGATCACGCCGGATCGGTAGAGCACCAGGCACGCCACCGACACGCCGACGGTGATCACGAACGCCTGCAAGGCGATGCCGCCGGCCAACTGCACCCCTTGAGCGGCCAGGATGCGGTCCAGGACCATGGCGATCGCCCCCAGGAAGAAGCCCTGCGTGGCCGCGTAGATCGGCGCCAGCACGGCGGCCCAGGCGGGACGTCCCCACAGGGCGAAGCCCACGGCCAGCGCGGCCACGAAGGCCACCATGTTCACGGCGCCCAGAAGCGACGGATTCGCGTTCACCACGGAGTATCCCATGGCCCCGAACACCACCGCGACTGCCACGCAGAGGCTTGTCTTGTTCACCACGCCGCTCACCGTGGCCGGGGCCTGGCTCGCGGCGGCATCACGCATGGCGGCGTCCAGACGGCCCTCCGCCAGCACCGGATTGGTGGATTGAAGCATGCTCATGGAGCGGAGTGTAACGGTGGCCGTTGGGCGGGTTCCGTTCAGCCTGCGCGAACTTGACCGCGACGGTCCCAGAATGCATGGTTCCGGGGTCGCTCGAGCCGATACAACATGGCCGGTTCGATGGTTTGGGTCGCCAGTCTCTCAGGGGTCAACCACTTGAAGCACGCTCCGAACGCCGCCTTGCGGCCATCGTCCGAAACCACCTCGCCCGTCACCGCCCCCAGCCAGGACTCCGGGACCGCCGTGCGAAAGCACTTCGTGCTCGACACGAACGTGCTGCTGCACAACCCGGGCTCCATCTACAAGTTCGAGGAGCACGAGGTGATCATCCCGCTCCAGGTCATCGAGGAGCTGGACCAGTTCAAGAAGAACAACGACGAGACCGGGCGCAATGCGCGGTCGGTGATCCGCACGCTGGACAAGCTGCGCTCCATCGGCCGGCTGTTCGAGGGCGTGGTCTGGAACGAGCAGGGAGGCGTGATCCGCATCGAGCGCTGCGACCGCACCACGCCCTTCGCGCTGGATCTGGACAGCGCCGACAACCGGATCCTGGGCGTGGCCCACCGCCTGCACGAGCAGGGGCTGCGGACCATCTTCATCAGCAAGGACATCAACGCCCGCGTGAAGTGCGACGCGCTGGGCATTCCCAGCGAGGATTTCGAGGCGGACCGCGTGGATGCCGACTGGCTCTACGCCGGCTACGCCACCATGAGTTGCCCGGGCGAGACCATCGACGAGCTCTACCAGGAGCGGCAGCTGAGCGTGGAGCAGCTGGACGGGCTTGTGCTCAAGAGTCCCGAGGGCATGGACATCGCGGCCCATGACCTGGTGGCGAACCAGTTCGTGGCCCTGCACGACGCCGCCGACGAGAGCCACACCGGCCTGGCCCGCGTGCTGGCCGACACCGGACACCTGATCCCGGTGGTGGGGCCGCGCAAGCCGGTCTACGGCATCATGGCCCGCAACCTGCAGCAGACCATGGCGCTCGACCTGCTGCTCGATGATGAGGTGCGGCTGGTGTCCCTGATCGGTCCCGCCGGCACCGGCAAGACGCTCATGGCGATCGCTGCGGGCATGCACAAGGTCTTCCGCGAGGAACGCTTCGACAAGCTGCTGGTGGCCCGGCCGATCATGCCCCTTGGTCGTGACATCGGCTACCTGCCCGGAGACAAGGACGAGAAGCTCTCGCTCTGGATGCAGCCCATCTTCGACAACGTGAGCTACCTGCTCAGCACGCGCGGTGGCGGCGGCAGTGACGCCGACAGCCGCACCGCCGAGCAGCGCATGGACCAGCTCGTGGCGGGTGGCAAGCTGGTCATGGAGCCGCTCACCTACATCCGTGGCCGCAGCATTCCCCACCAGTTCATGATCGTGGACGAGGCGCAGAACCTCTCGCCCCACGAGGTGAAGACCATCGTGAGCCGCGTGGGCGAGGGCACCAAGATCGTGCTGGCCGGCGACATCGGCCAGATCGACAATCCCTACCTCGACGCCGCCAGCAACGGCCTTTCGCACCTCATCGAGCGCATGAAGGGCCAGCGCATCGCTGGCCACGTGACCATGAGCAAGACGGAGCGCAGCGAGCTGGCCAGTCTGGCCGCGGACATGCTCTGAACGCGGGTCCCGGATCCGCTCAGCGACGGGTCGCGGACGCGCTGCGTCGCCGGACCAGGTCGGCGGCGACCGCCGGCGCGGAGGAAGCCGAGCGTGCCATGCCGTCGGCGCCCACCACCTGCCACAGGTCCTCGGCCAGGTGGAAGGGCTGGCCGCCGACCATCACCGCCACGTGCTCGCCATGGGGCGTCTGCCGCAGCGTGTCGATCAGGTGGGCCACGCTTCGGAGTGCCAGCGGAGTGCCGGCACTCACGGCCACCATGTCCACGGGGCCACGATGGGCCTGCGGACCCGCCGAGGTCGCCACCTCGCTGGAGGGCATGTTGGCACCCAGACACTCCACGTTCCAGCCATCCATCTCGAAGAGATCGCTCACCATCCGGATGCCCAGCTCGTGCATGTCGCCGCCGGCGCTGCAGGTGATCACGGCGAGTCCGTTGGCTGGCTGGCGCGAGCACTGGCCCCGCAGCCGCGCCAGGATCGACTGCGTGGCGGTGGTGCAGTAGTGCTCGTCCGCGATGCTGGCCTCCTGCAGGTGCCACATCCGGCCGATCTCGTTCATGGCGGGAGCGATCACGCGTTCGTGGATGGTGCCGAGCGGCATCCGGCCATCGAGCAGATCCTGCACCATTCGTTCCGCCGCCTCGCGATCGCGCTGGAGAAGCTGCAGCAGGTAGAGGCGGGCCAGGGTGCCTTCCTCGCCCATGCCGTCCAGCACGCTCGCGGGCATCTCGGGCGTGGCCGGGGCCTGCGTGACCGCCTCCTCGATCACGCCGCGGGCTCGGTGCCAGATCTCGGCAGGCAGGTTGTCGCGAATCACCGCGCCCAGGGCCCGAAGGCTGCGGGCCACGTCGCCTTCGCCCAGGTCGCGGGCCATGAAGGCTGCACGACTCCAGGTGGCGTGGGTGGTGAAGAGCACCGCACGGTTGCAGGCGATCGCCTCGACCAGATGCGCCACGCGTGACTGGATCTCGTGGCGCCACAGCCGGCGTCCCTCGGCGCCGTAGCGGGCCTCCATGCTGGCATCCTCGCCGTAGAGCTGGTCCACGGTCCACTCGGAGATGGCGCGGGCGACGGCCTCGAGGGCTTCCGCAGCCTGGACATCGGCGTGCTGCATGATGGAGCGGCTTCGCGGCGGTGCGTCCCCGGATTCACCGCGACGATGGCCATGGCGCCGACGCGGCTGATTTCGGCGGCGGCCGAAATGGGCCTTTTCCGCGGCTCAGCCCCGCAGGTCGTGTCGAGCCGGCTCCTCGGCAAGCACCGTGACCGGCATGGCCTGGCCGGACAGTTCGGCATGCTTGCGTCGGTACTGCAGCACGGTCGTCATGAGCGTGGCATGGCTCCAGGTGAGCGGGCTCACCGAGATCTGCTGTCCCGACCACGGGTGGTACTGCTCCGCCAGCACGCCGCTGGGGGCGGCGCGCCACCTCGTCCACTCCAGATACTCCAGGGCCTCGCGCAACTGGGCCTCGGAGGCGGCTCGCGCGATCAGCCACTGGGCGTACCAGAGCGTGCAGATGACCCATGGATTGCCGGGCACCTCGTGCAGGGCGTGCCGCTCCACCTGGTGGTAGGGATCACGCTCGTAGCGCGCGATGCCACCGATCTCGGTTCGAATCCAGAGCCGCTCGCGGATGGCCTGCATGTGGCTGGTGACGCGAGGGTCGTTGGCGTCGAGCGCGCCGAAGGCGAAGAGCGCATACGCCGACGCGTCGAGCGTGAAGTCGAGACGGTACGAGCCATCCTCCTGGGGCACCGCGGTGCGGGCGAAGAGCCGGCGCTCCGGATCCCACATGTGCCGAAGCATGGCGCCGCGCATGCGCTCGGCACCCTCGCCGAACTCCGCCGCACGGTCCATGGCGCCCATGTCGCTGGCGAAGTTGCTTGCGGCCTGCAGCGCGCCGATGGTGGCGCACACCGTGAACAGGTGCACGCCGCGGCGTTCCTCCCACAGGTCCCAGCTGGGCATGGGCAGCCCGGCGTGGTCGCGGTAGCTCAGCATCCAGTTGGCCGTGTCCACCACCAGCGGGTTGTAGAGGTTCTTGATGAACTCCACGTCGCGAAAGACCAGGAAGTGCTTGCGCAGGGCCCACGTCACCAGCGCCGTCTCGTCCTGCTGGATGGGCAGCCAGCGACCCTTCTCGGTGAGCCACGGGTGCCAGGTGCTGGCAAAGGTCCCGGAGGGGTTGTACTTGTGCAGGAAGTAGCCGTCCGGGTGCCGCACCCGCTGGCAGAAGCGGAAGAAGTTGCGGCTGAGCTCGCCGTGGCCCGCGAGCGTGAGGGCGTAGGCGACCAGGGCGCCATCACGAGGCCACATGTAGGAGTACGTGTCGCCCGCGAAGTGCGTGATGTCGTAGTCGTTGGCCGCGATGATGGCGCCACCGTTGTCGATCTGGGTGCGCGTGATCAGTGCGCTTCGTCGATGCAGGTCGACCAGGTGGTCGGGCAGGGGGTCGTTGGGCACGCACTCCTTCTGGCTCCACAGGCGCCAGTAGGCCTCGGTGCGGTCGATCATGCGCTGCGGCGTCTTCAGGCGGACCTTGTCGTTCAGGTCGCGGACAGCCTCATGGGTCTGGCCTGCCGCGATCCAGTAGGTGCAGCTCTCGCTGCCGCCGGCGGGCACCGTCAGGTGAAAGCCCACCGTGCTGTCCACGCTGCCCTGGGCGATGGCATTGCGGCTGAGCAGCCCGTCCTCGGCATCGCGCCAGGTGCCCTCGGCGTCTCCGATGCGCTTCTGGCCCGTGGCCCAGCTCCCCACGCCCCATCCCCCGGGATGCACGCCGTTGAACAGGAAGTAGCAGTCGTCCTTGTAGTGCACCAGGCCTCCGGTCGAGGGGTCGTAGGCCACGGTGTCGCCCACGGGGCTCTCGTCCACCGAGAGATCGGCGTGAAAGAACACGCGCACGTCCCGCGCCCGCCCCAGCAGGTCGCACACCGTGACGCGCCGGAAGAACACCGGGCTGAAGTAGTCGACCGCGTCGTGGCACACCAGTTCCACGCCCAGCCGCTCGTGCCGCAGCCTGACCTCGGTCACCAGCGAGTCGCGGCGGTATCGGAGCTCGCGCGTCCAGCCCGAGCTGTCCACCCATGCGAAGCCGCCGTCCACCCACACGCCGAACCGCTGCAGGTGTCCGCAGGTGTGGTTGGGCTGGCCCACATGCGGCCAGTACAGGTCACGGATCCGGTAGAGGTCGTCGAAGGCGACCAGCATCTCTCCGTTGCCGATGGGGATGTTGCGGGGCATGGTGCGGTGGGGCTTCGCCGGCTCCGACGGGCCGGATACAGGGATATCGGATTCCGCGAGCCCGACGTGAAGTCCCTGCCGACGAATCGGCGGGATTTTCGGCGGCGGTCAGCCCTCGAAGCGACCGAACACCAGACTGGTGTTGTGGCCGCCGAACCCGAAGCTGTTGTTGATGGCGTAGCGCACCGGCCGCTGCTGCGGGGTGTTGGCCACGAAATCCAGGTCCATGCCCTCGTCGGGCGTGTCCAGATTGATCGTGGGCGGAAGCACGCCGTGCTGGATGGCCAGGATGGTGGCCACGCTCTCGATGCCGCCCGCGGCTCCCAGCGCGTGGCCGGTCACGCTCTTGGTG
This sequence comes from Planctomycetota bacterium, assembly GCA_046048055.1. GTDB lineage: Bacteria > Planctomycetota > Phycisphaerae > Phycisphaerales > SM1A02 > SYAC01. Next base: position 1,039 of record JBJOGW010000012.1, on the reverse strand, counting down.
CTGCTCATGGCCAGCTTGGCGGCGTGGTCGCCAAACAGCCTCTTGACCGCGATCACCTCGGCCTTGTCGCCCAGCGGGGTGCTGGTGCCATGGGCATTGATGTAGCCGACCTGGTCGGTGTTCAGCTGGGCGTCGCGCAGGCTCATGGCCATGCTGCGGAAGGCCCCGCTGCCCTGCTCGTCCGGGGCCGCGATGTGGAAGGCGTCCCCGCCGCATCCGTAGCCCATCACCTCGGCATAGATCCGCGCGCCGCGCCGCTGCGCATGCTCGAGATCCTCCAGCACCACCACCGCGGCGCCGTCGGCCAGCACGAAACCGTCGCGATCCTTGTCGAACGGGCGGCTGGCGCGCGTGGGATCCTCGTTGCGGGTGCTCAGCGCCTTCATGGCCCCGAAGGCGGCCACGCACACCGGCCCGATGGCACCCTCGGCGCCGCCGGCCAGCATCACGTCGGCATCGCCGCGCTGGATCATCTGGAAGGCCGAGCCGATGGCATGCGATCCGGTGGCGCATGCCGTGGCGGTGGCGATGTTGGTTCCCTGCAGGTTGAAGCGGATGCTGACCTGGCCCGCACAGGCGTTCACCATGAGTCGCGGCACCACGAAGGGACTGACCTTGCGGGGACCGCCCTCCATCAGCTTGGCGTGGTTCACCTCGATGGTGTCGATGCCACCGATGCCGCTGCCGATGGCCACGCCGCGGCGGTCGAATGCGCCGCTGGCGAAGTCCAGCCCGCAGTCCCGTGCGGCCTCCACCGCGGCACCGAGGCCGTAGAGGCAGAAGCGATCCATGCGCTTGGCCTCGCGGCCGTCCACGCCCATGTGCCTCTCGGGATCGAAGCCCCGCACCTCGCCCCCGAAGCGGGTGGTCCAGTCCGGGGTCTGGGGGAAGCTGGTGATGGGACCGATGCCGCTGCGTCCCTCGAGCAGGCTCTGCCAGAAGGTGGGCACATCCAGGCCCACATCGGTGACGGCACCAAGGCCGGTCACCACGACGCGTCGAAGCGTGACGGTGCGCGGCATGGGCAGCGTGCGGCCAG
>JBJOGW010000011.1:0-7573 GCA_046048055.1 Planctomycetota bacterium | reverse complement strand
CTGAGTCACTTCACCACGTCGCATCTTCCTGCCGCGGACGCGCGGCGGGTCAACTCCCAGCCCCTCGGCGCGCATGCGCCCGGGGGGCTTTCTTGTTTGGTCACCCGGATCATGGCCGTTAGGGAAGGGCAGCCACCGCCCGCCTTTGCACAAATTTGACAATCCCTCGTAGGAATCTTGAGGGTTGGTCGGGCGGGATTGCGTTATCTCCCGTGACCCTTGTCTTTTCGTGCCGACCAGGGCGGTCTGTTCATGTTCTGGATCTGGATGCATGGCTTGTTGCCGTGCATCGCGCGTGGATGCATTGCGGGTCGATCCCGCTGGCATTGCTGGCCGGGGGGACTCGTTCGCGTGATGGCGGTGAAACTGAACTGGAGGCACGTGATGGCTCGCTCGACCAACCCCGGAATCTGCTCGTTGCTCTCTCCCGCATTGGCCCTTGGTGTGACCGCGATGGCTTCTGCGGGCTGGGATGGTGGACCGCCACCGCCGTACACGCTGCCCTTGGCGCCGACCGTCGCACGGTTTGGAACGCTCTCGGCGATCGCAGACAATTCGAACCAGATGAATGTGTATGGCCCGGCCGTTGGGTTTTCTCGCGGCACCGGGGTGAGTTACGCAGGCATCGGAACCACGGTTCTGGGGACCACCCTCACACCGGGTACCAGCACGACCACTCCGATCCTGGGCTCGGCGCGGCCGCAGTTCGGTTCGAGCGCGTGGATCCGTGCAGGCCAGGCGTCCGCGAGCACCACGGTCAACATGGCGTGGCGGACGGCCACCCAGTTCGAGACCTACGGATCCTCCACCAGCATCGACATGCCCGGTGGCGGCCCCATGCCGGATTCCGGCCCATGGAACACGCTTGGCAGTGATGTGCTCGAGCTCTCGGGCATCGCCGCCACGGGCAGCCTGGACGGTCAGGGCCGTCTGCCCACCGACGCTTATGCGCTCGAGATGACATTTGACCCGAACATCATCGTGGCGGGCTATCAGAACTACAGCACCTGGGGTTGGGACATTCAGGACATCATCAACGCCCGCGAACTGCAGATCTCGTACTTCGATCCGATCACCGGTGTCTGGCAGAAGAACATCAACGTGATCAACCCTGGCGTCAGCCGGGTGGAGAACTTCATCGGTGACTACGCGAGCTTTGCCGTGGCCTACGGCGTGACTGACGCCAATCTCTCCAGTTTCGTGGGCAGCTATGGTGTCAGTTACAACGCCTCGAACCCCACCGAAAGCCTGGTCTGGGCGGTGCTTGATCACACCTCCATGTACGCCGTGGCACCCACCCCGGGCGCGGTGGCCTTGCTCGGTCTGGCTGGACTGGTCGGTCGCCGCCGCAAGGCCTGAGACGGACATTCTCGTCTGCATGTTCAAGCCCCTCGGCGCACGCACGCCGGGGGGCTTTCTTCATGCCACCACAAGGCAAGTCCCGCCCCACGGGCCGGACCCGCAAAGCGGCATCGCGCCGAGCGCAGCGAGTGAACCGCGCACCTAAGCAGGATTGGCCATGCCGAGCGAAGCGAGAAGCGCTGAGCCGAGGCGCATGCGAAGCGGAGCCGAGGCGGCCGCGTGCGGGTCCGGCCCGTGGGGCGGAGCGGCCGCAAGCCTGCCGCGGGCATGAGCCGATGCGGCCGTGACCGCCGTCGCTCAAGGAGCCATGGACTGGATCGCCGCCGCCGCGTTGCGGGCGAGCGGCTCGATCGAGAGCGGGCTGCCCACGGCCTGCCGCATCCACGCGTCGGGCGTCACGTTGCCGATGCTGGTGATGCGCTTGGTCTCGGCGGCCAGGTCGCGATCACGCAGGTGGGCGCGGATCTGGTGGCTCATGACATGGCCGATGGTGTAGTCGGCCAGGTAGAGCGGATGCCCGATCATGTGCTGGTACGCGGCCAGGATCCGGTACGGGTCCTTGCCGAAGTGCGGCTCGTGGAAGCGTGACCACAGGCGTTCCGCGATGGCCAGCACCTCGTCACGCAGCTGCTCGGGGGTGGCCCTGGGATTGGCGTAGATCCATCGCCAGGCCTGCAGCTCGAGCAGGCTGGGGCCCGCGATCTGGAAGGCGGCCAGCATGGTGGCCAGGCTCTCCACGTGGAAGGCGCGAGCGGCCTGCTCGGCGGTCTCAAGGCCCAGCACCTGGCGCCCCAGCGACTGGTAGAGAAACGCGAACGCCTCGGTGCATGCGGTGTTGGGCACGCCGCGCAGCAGTGGCCGTGGTGCGTAGTGCGTGCTGCAGAGCTGCTCCAGGTTGTGGCCCAGCTCGTGCATGGCGGTGTCGAAGCCATCCCAGCCAAACTCGGCATCGAGACGGCTGGTGCGCAGCCACGCGCCGTACTCGGGCTTGCCCGGCCGCATGGCGTGGCCACTGCCGCGGGCGATCTCCACCCGAATGCGCGAGCCCAGGAACTGCGCATCGGCCGCGGTGAAGCCCAGGCCGCGGAGCACCTCGGGCAGCTGGCGCTCGAAGGCCTTCTCGTCGGGGAACAGCCGCTTCACCGCCGCGTTCATCTGCTCGGCGGGCTTCACTTCGGCGATGTCCTCGAAGTAGATGTCGTGCGGCTCGAGCGGGCGGCCGAGGCGGGCACGGAGCCATGCCGCCACCCTGGCCATCACCGGGTGCCCGAGCAGGTCGACGAGCAGGCGCTCCACTTCCGCCTCGGGCATCTCGCGGTCCAGTTCGAACTTGCGGGCGATGGCGGTGGGGGCTTCCGGATGCAGCCGATCGAACTCGAACGCCAGATCTCGATGGGCCAGCCAGTGCCGGTAGCGCTGCGGGCCGTGCAGGCTGGTGGCGGGCTTGCCACCGAGGGTGTTCGCCTGGCTGTCCCAGTCGAGCGTGTTCGTTCCATCCATCACGCTCGCGGGGATGGTGCCGTCGATGTGCCGGGCCATGACCCACATGAGGGCGCGCTGGCGGGCCAGGCCATTCGCAGGATCGCCATAGTTGGCCTTGACCTCCTCGCGAACCAGCCAGTGGGCGAGCAGCTTCCGGCCCGCAGGCAGCCAGCGCCTGCCGCTCGAATCGACAAGCGTCTCCACCGGCACATGGAAGCCAGCCACGAACACGTTGGCCTGGTGCCCGACGCGCCGGGCGCGATCGCCAAGTTCGGGGGGAATGCGCGGACCGAAGGCCTGAGCCAGCCGCGACTCCGCCCAGCGATCCACGCTCCAGGCGCCGCCCTGCTCGAGCATCTCGGCCAGATCGCTGCGCGGAAAGTTGAGCAGTGCGATGAAGCCGATCTTCTGTCGATAGAACTGGTCCGACAGATCCGGTGCCGGGTCGAACCTGGCCAGCACGTCGTCCACGCCGGGGAAGGTGTCGGTTCGCACGTCGGTCCACCACCGCAGATCGCGACGGATCTCGTGAAGGTGGCCCGATACCGTCTCCATGGCGCGTTCCAGCCGGTCCAGCAGCCTTGCACGAGCCGCACTGTCCGCCACGAAGTGATCCCGGCAGAAGGCCACGAAGGCCTCGGCGTCACCGTCCTGGGGTTGCCAGCGGGCGGCCACCTGCTGCACGCCCCGCAGGGCGCCGGCCTGCGGGCCATGCGCCCGGGCAATGGCTTCAACGGCGGCGTGGGTGGGTAGCTCGGCAAGGGTTGGCATGGAGAAACATCTACCAGCGCTGCCCGGATCGGCTGCGGCGAAACCGGAGGCGGCTGGAGAAGCCGCCGGGCTGCTCGTACCCTGCGGCCATGCATGCGTGGCGAGCCTTCCTGTGGAGCGTTCCGACGCTGATGCTCGCATGCGAGTCGCAGTACCAGGAGAACTGGGGCCGGCTGAAGCCCGGCATGACCCAGTCGCAGGTGGAGGACCTGCTGGGCACGCCGAGCAGCCGCTACGAGCCGCGGAGCGAGCACGGGCAGGTGATCGTGGACCGTGCCCGCTGGCAGTACGGCGACAATCTGAGCTCGCTGGCCACCGGGGCCATGTTTCCCGAGCAGCCCCACCCGCACGCGTGGGTGGTCTACTTCGACGAACGCGGGCAGGTCAGCGGGTTTCGCGCCGGAGACTGGGCCCAGAGCGAGTGACCTGGCATGAAGCTTTCCGCACAGGATCTTCTGGACCGTTTGGCCGAGCGAGGCTTCGCCACGGACCTGCGTTCCGCCGAGGCACTCACGCGCGCGGGCAGCGGGGATGACGCACCGTCGAGCGGAGGCGCGGAGTTGCCGGAGCGTCTGGGTCCCTTCGAGATCCTGGGTGAACTGGGCGAGGGCGGCTTTGGCAGCGTGATGCTGGGCGCGCAGACCGAACCGGTGCGGCGACTGGCCGCGGTCAAGTTGCTCAAGCGCGGCATGGACAGCCACAGCGTGCTCGCCCGGTTTCGTGGCGAGCAGCAGGCGCTGGCGCTGATGGACCATCCGGCGGTCGCCACCGTCTTCGAGAGCGGACTGAGCCAGGACGGGCGTCCGTGGTTCGCCATGCCGTTGGTGACCGGCATCGCCATCACGCAGCATGCGGATCTGGAGAATCTGGGGCTGCATGCCAGGCTCAGGCTGTTCATGCAGGCGGTCGCCGGCGTGCAGCACGCGCACCAGAAGGGCGTGATTCACCGCGATCTGAAGCCCGCGAACATCCTGGTGGGCGTGGAGGCGGGGCAGGTGCAGCCGCGCGTGATCGACTTCGGGATCGCCAAGGCGGTCGAAGGGGCGGACCCGCTCACCTCGTTGGCCACGCAGGGTGAGTCGCTGGTCGGGACGCCGGCGTACATGGCGCCGGAGCAGGCCGCGGGCAATGCCGAGGTCCGCAGCGACCTCTGGGCCCTGGGCGTGATCCTGGGCGAGCTGCTGTGTGGGGCGCGGCCGCTGGACCATGATCCCCACCGAAGGCCCGACGGTTCCGTGGAGGCGGCCCGTTGCATGCGGCCCTCGGACCGGTACCGGCGCTGGATGCGGGCGGATCCCACCGCCGCGGCGATCGCGGCCGAGCGGCGAGGACTGGCGCCTTCGAGCCTGCTGCGTTCGCTGGAAGGCGATCTGGACGCCATCGTGGGCAAGTGCCTCGAGGAGGAGACCCGGCGTCGATACGCCGATGCGGGCTCGTTGCTGCAGGACCTGGAGCGGCACCTGCAGGGCATGCCGGTGCTGGCGCGTCCGCCGAGCGTGACGTACCGCACCGGGCGTTTTGTGCGTCGGCACGTGGTCGGCGTGACGGCCGCGGCCGCGGTGACGGCGGCCCTTCTGGTGGCCACGGTGCTGAGCGTTCGAAGCGCGATGCGGGCGGAGCGCGAGGCACGTGCCGCCATCGCCGTGACCGACTTCCTGGTGCAGATGCTCGGCGCGGCGGATCCATGGCGGCCAGGCGGCCAGCAGGACGTGACCGTGCGCGAGGCGCTGGACGCCGCGGCCAGGCGACTGCAGGCGGGCGAGTTCCTGGGCCGTCCGCTCGAGCAGGCCCGCATCGAGCAGGCGATCGGCATGGCGCGCCTGCAACTGGGCCTGGCAGCCGAGGCCCTGCCGCCATTGGAGCGGGCGGTGGAGACCCGTCGGCGACTGGATCCGCGTTCCACCGCCACGGCGGATGCGCTGCATCGGCTTGGGCTGTGCCTGCAGTCACTCGGGCAACTGGAGCAGGCCGAAGCGCTGCTGCGCGAGGCCATGGTGATGCATGCCGGGGTGGATGGCCCGGATGCGGTGCCCACGCTGCAGGCACTCAACGATCTGTCGCTTGCCCTGCTGGATCAGGGCAAGGCCGAGCCGGCCGAGACGCTGCTCAGGGACGCGATGCGACGCCTGGATGCGATGGCGAACCCCGAGGCCGTGGTGCTGGCAGGCACGCAGGGCAACCTGGGCATGCTGCTGCAGACCGTGGGCAGGCTGGAGGACGCCCGGCCCTTCATCGAGGCAACGCTGCGCACCAACCAGTCGCGGCTGGATGCGGATGACCTGGAACTGTCCATGGACTGGAACAACCTGGGCCTGCTGCTGAAGGACCTTGAGGCGTACCCCGAGGCCGAGCGCAGCCTGCGCGAGTCGTTGCGCATCCTTGAGCAGGGGCTGGGACCTCGGCATCCCACGGTGGCGCTGGTGCAGGTGAACCTGGCGGACCTGCTGCAACGCGTGGACAAGATTCCCGAAGCGGTGTCGCTGCTCGAGGCGGCCGCCATCACGGTGGAGGCTGCGTACGGCCCGGACCACTCCGAGGTGGCCCGCACGCGCAACCTGCTGGGCTTTGCGCATCGCAACCAGGGCCAGCATGCCCAGGCCGAGCGGGCGTTTCGCGAGGCGCTCCAGGTGTGGGAGAAGGCGCTGGGCCCCGAGCACCCCGACGTGGCCACCGGTTGCAACAACGTGGCCCGAGCCCTGCAGGACCAGGGCCGACCTCAGGAGGCGCTGCCCTATGCCGATCGTGCCGTGGCGGTGATCATGCGCGGCACCGACGCCACGGATCCTCGTCGATGGGTGTTCGTGGGGCGCCGTGGCGCCATCCTGTTGGACGCGGGTCAGCTGCACCCGGCCCGTGAGGCGCTTCAGGAGGCGTTGGCCGGCCTTCGGCAGATCAACGCTCCGAGCGTGCGGGTGCGCACCGCGGGCGAGGATCTGGCCCGCTGCCTGGAGGCCCTGCACCAGACCGAGCCGGATGCGGGGCACGGTGAGGCGGCGCAGCGACTGCGGCAGGAACTTTCCGGCCCGGGCCCGGGTTAGGCCTTAGCCGCCCTGCAGGCGTTGGGCGATCCACGCTCGTGCCACGCGCAGGTCGCGTTGCACCGTGGCGGTGCTCACCCCAAGCCGCGCGGCCACGTCGGCCACCGACAGGTCCTGAAGTCCAACGAGCATGATCACCTCGGCCTGGCGAGGATGCACCGCGCGAAGAGCCTGCAGGGTCCTTGTGAGGTCGCCCTCGGGATCGGCTGGTGGGTTGGGGCGGGCGTCGCGGTCCGCCCGACGGCGAGCCTGCTCGTTGGAGCGGCGCTTGCGGGCTCGGTCCAGAAGCGATCGTCGCATCGAGATCGCCGCCAGCCCGTGCAGGTGATCGGTGTTCTGCACCGGATTCCGTTGCAGCAGCATGCGAAGCGTGGCTTCGGCTACCAGCGATGATGGACTGACGCGATCCGGGCCCGAAGCCTTCTGCAACAGGCGATGCTGGGCCAGGACCCGCTTTGCGATGTCCCGCAGCGATCGATAGTGCTGTGCGAGCAGCCCGGGAAGCGGAGCAGGCTCCCGCACACGCGGTGTGGATCGATCGTCGGATGCTCGAGGTGGAGTCATGGACTCAGCCTTGCAACGGTGTGCCAGCCCATGCTCCCCCGAGCCCAGGGTTGCCTGATGCTCGGGGGAGGATGGGAGGCATCGCATCCCGCACGAATGGAGGCTGCCGAACTCCGGCCGCCGGAAGGGCCCGCGACAGTGGCCGCTGCATGAGCGAGGCACTGCACATCTGTAACGCGTGCACGGGGATTCCGGCCGATCATGGAAGTTGCGGATTTTGTCGCAAAGGCGAAATTTGCCCGAAAATGCGGCGGCCCCGTCTGGCTCGTGGACCTGAGGCGACTCAGACCGCCGCGGCCATCTTGTCGGCCTTCTGGCGGGCATCGTCCAGGCTGCCCACGTACATGAAGGCCCCC
>JBJOGW010000010.1:0-25561 GCA_046048055.1 Planctomycetota bacterium | reverse complement strand
CCCGCGCTAGCCGCGCGCCTCGGCCAGCGCCTCGGGCAATGCGGCGGCGAAGGCCGCGTGCTCGGCCTCGCGCCCGCAACTGACGCGGATGCAGCGGTCGTGGGGGGCGACGAAGGGCATGCGCACGAACACCCCGCGCGACACGAGCCCCGCGAGCACGCGGCGGGCAAAGGCGCCGTCGCAGCCGCAGTCGATGGTGACGAAATTCGTGGCCGACGGCAGCGCAACAAGCCCCTGCGCCGCCGCGATCGCGCCGAGGCGTGCGCGCGAGGCCGCGACCTCGGCCCGGACCGAGGCGATCCAGCCCTGATCGGCAAGTGCCGCCAGCGCGCCCGCCTGCGCGATCCGGCCCAGCCCGAAATGGTTGCGCACCCGGTCGAAGGCCGCGATCAGCGCCGGCGCCCCGATCGCATAGCCCACCCGCAGCCCCGCGAGCCCATGCGCCTTGGAAAACGTCCGCATCCGGATCACCCGCGGATCGTCGGGGTCGATCCGTGCGGCCGTCCCCTCGGGCGCGAGGTCGATATAGGCCTCGTCGAGCACCAGAAGCGTCCCCTCGGGCAGGCGCCCCAGCATCGCCTCGATCCGCGCGCCCGGGTGGTGCGAGCCCATCGGGTTGTCGGGGTTGGCGAGGTAGAGGAGCTTGGCCCCCGTCGCTGCGGCGCGCGCGATCAGCGCGTCGGGGTCCTCGTGGTCGCCCGCATAGGGCACCCGCTCGAGCACGCCGCCAAAGCCCGCGACGTGAAAGTTGAAGGTCGGATAGGCGCCATCGGATGTCACCACCCGGTCGCCCTCGGCCACCGTCATCCGCACGAGATAGCCCAGAAGCCCGTCGATCCCTTCGCCCGCGACGATGTGGGCGGGCGTCGTGGCGTGATGCGCGGCGATGGCGGCGCGCAAATCGTGCACCTCGGGGTCGCCATACATCCACGCCCCGGGCGCGGCCGCCTGCATGGCGGCGACGGCGCCGGGCGAGGGGCCGAAGACGCTCTCATTGGCGCCGATGCGGGCCGCGAAGGGGGCGCCGCGGCGGCGCTCCTGCGTCTCGGGCCCGACGAAGGGGACGGTCGCGGGAAGCCCCGCGACCAGATCGGTCAGGCGCGCGCCCGGCATGGGATCAGCCCTCGGCGTCCCCGCCCTCATCCTCGGCGGGGCGCGCGGGGCGGGCGAAGCTGCGCAGGAGGAAATCGGGCATGTGCTCGCCCATGCCGACGACGCCACGATCGCTGCGCTCAGAACGCTCTGTGCGCTCGCGCGGCTGGGCGCGCCCCTCCGGGCGCCCCTCGGTGCGGCCCTCGGTGCGGCCCGCGGGGCGATCCTCGCGCCGGCGCTCGGGTCGGGGTTCGGCTCTCGCTTCGGCGCGGGGTTCGGACCCGGCGTCGCCCGAACGCTCGCGCCGCCGCTCGCGCTTCGGGGCGGGGCCCTCATCGGCCGGGGCGGGCGCTACCACGACCTGCGCGACCTCGAGCGGGGTCATCGACGCTTCCTGCCCGTGGGGCTTCACGGGGCGGTCGCGCGCGTCGCGGCGGCGATCATCGCCGCGCTTGGCGCCGCCGCGGCGGTCCTCGTCGCGCGCAACACGGGTGCGCAGGCTGCGGGCGGGGGCGTGCTCGCCCCGCTCGGGCCGGTCGTCAAAGGCGATCTCGGGCGCAGGAAGGGGCGGGATCGGCTTCTTGATGAGGTTCTCGATCCCGGCCACGTATTTCTCGTCCGAAGGGGTCGCGATCGTCAGCGCCTTGCCCAGCCGCCCGGCGCGCCCGGTGCGGCCGATGCGGTGGACGTAATCCTCCGAATGGCTCGGCACGTCGAAGTTGAACACATGGCTCACCGCCGGGATGTCGAGACCGCGCGCCGCCACATCCGAGGCAACCAGAAGCCGGATCGAGCCCTCGCGGAAACCATCAAGCGTGCGCGTGCGCACGGATTGGTCGAGATCGCCGTGGATCGGGCTTGCGTTGAAGCCATGCGCCTTGAGCGACTTGGCCACCACATCGACATCCATCTTGCGGTTGCAGAAGATGATCGCGTTGGTGCAGGCCTCGCCCTCGGCGGTGATGAGGGCGCGCAGCATGGCGCGCTTTTCGGCGAACGCCCGGTCGCGGCGCGAAGGCGTGAAGGTCACGAGCCCCTGCTCGATCGTCTCGGAGGTGGTGGCCTGGCGCGCCACCTCGACCCGCGCGGGGTTCGACAGGAACGCGTTGGTGATCCGCTCGATCTCGGGCGCCATCGTCGCCGAATAGAAGAACGTCTGGCGCGTGAAGGGGGTCAGCGAGAAGATCCGCTCGATGTCGGGGATGAAGCCCATGTCGAGCATCCGGTCGGCCTCGTCGACGACCATCACCTCGACCCCGGTCAGGAGGAGCTTGCCGCGCTCGAAATGATCGAGGAGCCGCCCGGGCGTCGCGATCAGCACATCGACGCCCCGGTCGATGGCGGCATCCTGATCCTTGAAGCTGACGCCCCCGATCAGCAGCGCCTTGGTCAGCCGCGTGTGCTTGGCGTAGACGTCGAAGTTCTCGGCCACCTGCGCGGCCAGTTCGCGCGTCGGCGCGAGCACGAGCGAGCGCGGCATCCGCGCCCGGGCGCGCCCCTTGATGAGGCGCGTGATGAGGGGCAGGGTAAAGCTTGCCGTCTTGCCGGTGCCGGTCTGGGCGATGCCCAGCACGTCGTGACCGGCGAGCGCCGGGGGGATCGCCTTGGCCTGGATGGGCGTGGGTGTGGCGTAGCCCTCGTCGCGCAGTGCCTTGAGCAGCGCGGGGGCGAGTGACAGTGCGTCAAATTGTGTCAATGCAACAAACCTTTCGACCCCGCGGCATGTGCCACAGGGTCCGTGTCGGACAAGCCGCGAACCAAGCATGTTGGAACGGGACCGGGCCGTGCCAGCGGAAGGCCCTTGGGGCCATCGCAGGCGGGAGCCGCGGCCGATGGAATGGTTCCCGAATCGCATCCTTTGCGAGTGGGCCAGCCGCGAGAAGCAAGCAGCCTAGGCGGTTTGGCCGCCCTTCACAAGGCCGCTGGACGGTCCGGGGCGCGAATTCCGCCTCGATTTCGGGGCGTTGGGCCGGATCAGGCCTCCGCTATACTGCGGAGCTCCCCAAAGGGACTCCAGCCATGAAGAACGACATCCATCCCAAGTGGTATCCCGACTGCAAGGTGAACTTTCGCGGCCAGACCGTGATGACGGTCGGTGCCACCGTGCCCGAACTGAACGTGGAGATCTGGTCGGGTTCGCACCCGTTCTTCACGGGCCAGAAGACCTTCGTGGACACGCTTGGCCGCGTGGAGCGATTCCAGAAGAAGTTCGCCGGCGGCTATTTCAAGAAGGACGCCAAGGGCGGCAAGGGCAAGCCCTCGGACGCCCAGTAGCCATCCCGTTGACTGTTCGACGGCCGCGCCTTGATCGGCGCGGCTGTTTCTTTTCGCCTCATCCCGACCACCATGGACATCACGCCCACCCTGCTTGCCAAGCTCGACGCCATCGAGAAGGCCTTCGAGGATGACGGGGCCGCGCTGGCCGATCCGGCCGTGGCCACCGATCATCGACGAGCCCGTGCGATCGCCATGCGTCGGGCGGCCGCGGACCCGCTTGTGAGCGGCCTTCGCGCCTGGAGGCGTCTGGAGCGGGAGCGACGTGATGCGGAGGAACTGGCCGCTGGCGGCGATGCCGAGCTTGCAGCGATGGCGCAGGCCGAACTGCCGGACCTGCAGCAGCGGGCAGGCAGGGCGCTGGATGCGATGGTTCGCAGGCTGGTCATGGCCGACGACCACGCGGTGGGAAGCCTGATCCTGGAGATTCGCAGCGGCGTGGGCGGGCTCGAGGCGGCCCTGTGGGCGGGCGACCTGCTGCAGATGTACCGGCGCGCGGCCGATCGGCATGGCTGGCGCTTCGAGGAGATGGAACTCAAGCCGGGCGACGCCGGTGGCGTCACGCACGCCATCCTCCGCATCGAGGGCGATGGCTGCTGGCGGCGGCTGGGCTACGAGGGCGGCGTGCACCAGGTGAAGCGCGTGCCCGCGACCGAGGCCGCCGGCCGGGTGCACACCAGCACGGCCACCGTGGCGGTGCTGAGCGAGCCGGAGAACGTGGAAAGCGAGGTCGATCCGGCCGAGGTACGCGAGATCCTGACCACCTCGCAGGGTCCCGGCGGACAGAACGTGAACAAGGTGGCCACGGCCGTGCACCTGATCCATCAGCCCACCGGCATCGAGGTGCGCATGCAGGAGACACGAAGCCAGCTGCAGAATCGGGAGAAGGCGTGGCGGCTGCTGCGGGCCCGCGTGCACGAGCGCCGGCTGGCCGAGGCCGCCGCCAAGCGCGGCGAGCAGCGACGCAGCATGATCGGCGGTGGCGAGCGGGCCGAGAAGATTCGCACCTACCGCTGGAAGGAGAACGTGGCGGTGGACCACCGCGTGGAGCGCTCGTTCAACCTGCAGAAGCTGCTGGCAGGCGAGATCGACGAGCTGTGCGAGTCGCTCGAGAACCGGGATGTGACGGAGCGGCTTGAACGGCTCTGATCACGCCTGCCCGGTCCCATAGTAGGGACGGGTCTGCAAAACGGACCTTGCGGTATTACCGCAAGGTCCGTTTTGCAGACCCGTCCCTACTATGGGACCGGGCGAGTCACCCGCTGCTACAGTGACCATAGTTCGGAGACGCTTCGCTGGCCGCGTGGCCACCGCTCGTTCTCTTGGCAACGAGCGACGCGGGCATCGCCACCGCGAAGGAGAAGCTTGACCACCTTACCCATGCCCACCGAAACCTCGCATCCGCGCGAGGCTGCCAGCAACACAACCCGCAACTCCATCCTGGTCGCCGTGATCCTGCCCCCGGTGGCTCTGGTCACCGGCGCCGTGCTGGCCTGGGGGACGGCGTTCGACTGGTGGCAACTGGGGATCGTGATCGCCATGTACTTCTTCAGCGGTCTGGGCGTCACGCTGGGCTACCACCGTCTCTTCACCCACCGAAGTTACGAGGCCTCACGCCCGGTGCAGGCCGTGCTGGGCGTGATGGCCGGCACCGCCGTGCAGGGACCGCTGCTCTGGTGGGTGGCCACGCATCGGCGCCATCACCAGCACTCCGACTGCGAACACGACCCGCACTCGCCGCATGCCGGCTTGCCCTCAAACGCCTCGTACTGGGCTCGCGTGAAGTGCTTCCTGCACGCCCACATCGGCTGGCTGCTTGCCGACCACCGTGCCGACGTGCCTCGCTACGCACCGGATCTGGCGGCTGATCCCATGCTGCGTTTGATCAGCCGGCTGTTTCCGCTGTGGGTGGTGCTTGGTCTGGCCATCCCGGCCGGCCTGGGCTGGCTGGTGGGTGGCCCCAAGGGAGCCTTGCTCGGGTTCCTGTGGGGTGGCGTCACGCGGATCATGCTGCTGCACCACGTCACGTGGAGCATCAACAGCATCTGCCATGTCTGGGGTCAGCAGACCTACGACAGCGGAGACGAGAGCCGAAACAACGCCGTGATGGGACTGCTGGGGTTCGGCGAGGGCTGGCACAACAATCACCACGCCTTTCCCACCAGCGCGCGGCACGGCCTGCAGTGGTGGCAGTTCGACCTGAGCTGGGTGCTCATCCGGTGCATGGAACGGCTGGGCCTGGTGTGGCGCGTGCGCGTGCCACCCCCCCACCGTCTGGCCGCCAAGCGCAAGTGAGCCGTCAGGGCCCCAGCTGCGCCCGCATCTGCCGATAGACCCCGGCGAAGCGGCCCGCGTTGCGGATGCCCTCGTCGCACAGCGCCACCGCGGCGGCCCGGTTGCCGGTGTTCCGGTACGACATGCACAGCGCCTGGTCGCACGCCACCAGGTCTTCGGCGTTCATCCGGGGCCGGGCGGCCAGCAGGGGCGGAATGGCCTCGGCCCACTCGCCCCGCAGCTGGTGCAGCCGGCCGATGTAGCGCTCGGTCAGCCCGCTCTCGGAGTTGCCATGCGCCAGCAGGAAGCGGCCCTGCGCGATCGCGGCCGCGGCGGCGGCCCGTCCCGCCTCGTCCAGCGTGCCCTGCCGCCGCTCCTGACATGCCAGCGTGAAGTACACGTACTCCAGCCACCATGAGGTGTACTCGGGCACCTGACGCTGCGCGATGCGGTAGAGCGACTCGGCATCCTGCGGCCGCTGCTCGCTAAGCAGCACGCGGGCCACCATGCCCGTGAGCGGCCTCATGCCGCCGGCATGCGGGCGCGCGGTCTTCCACTCCTCCAGCACCGCGCGTGTCGACGCGGGCTGCGCCGCCTCGAAGGCCCGGCATACCGCCTCGGCCCTGGCGAGAGCCTCCGGATTGTTCCGCCGCATGAAGGGCACGCCCAGCAGCGTTCGGATGGTGTGGGCCACGCGGAAGTCGTCCCAGGGATTGCTGCCAAGGCGCGCGGCGTAGTCCTGGGCCGAGGGCAGCGACTCCGCCTCCGATGCCGACACGCCCAGCGGTGACGGAAGCGACGCCATGCACCGCACCACGCTGCGGGCCACCTCCGCCTGCCCCTCGAGCGACGGGTGCACATGGTCATCGAGCAGCTTCCACCCCGTAGCCCCCTGCTCGCTGATCTCGCGAAAGCGCTCCGCCACGTCGCACAGCACGGCCCCATGCTCCGCGGCCGCGTCCCGGATGGCCTGCTCGGTCTGGCTGGTGGGCCGCCACGGCATGGTGTCCAGGTCACGGGCCTTCAGGAAGGCCTCGCGGGCGCCTTGACGGTCGCCGGCCTTGGCCAACGCCTCACCCCGGCGAAACTCGGCCAGGGCGCCGGGCCCGCGGGTGTCCTCCTCGCCCAGCGGCCCCATGCCGGCCTCGTTGCTGGCCGTGGTGCACACGATGGCTGGCACGCCCGCGGCCCTGGTGTCCGTCAGCATCTGGCC
This sequence comes from Planctomycetota bacterium, assembly GCA_046048055.1. Classification (GTDB taxonomy): domain Bacteria; phylum Planctomycetota; class Phycisphaerae; order Phycisphaerales; family SM1A02; genus SYAC01. The sequence goes on along the minus strand of JBJOGW010000010.1, from coordinate 18,708 downwards.
CAGGTGCAGCCGCAGGTTCTTCGCTGCGGCCTCTCGCAAAGGCGCGTCCGCGGGAATGAAGGTCTGGCCGATCATCTGCTCCATGAGCGTGCGATCGGCGTCGGCGCCGCTTCGCAGCACGCCCTCCACCGCCTGCACCGTGGCCAGGCCACGCACCGCCCGCATCAGCGGCAGCGCTGCGGGCGGCAGCCCGCCTGACGCGTTGATCGACGCCACGCCGTAGGCACCGAAGAACTCGTTGTTGCCCACGTAGAACACCATCAGATCCGGCTGGTACTGCAGCGCCTGCCGCACCTGGTAAATCAGCGGAAAGCTGGCCACCGCGGTGGTGCCCAGGTTGATCACCTCCACGCGGCGATCGGACCACGCGTCCTGCAGCATGGCCTGCAGGAACGAGCTCATGGCCAGGTTGGACGGCTGCGGATAGCCCTTGGCCGCGGACTCGCCCACCAGAAAGATGCGCACCGTGCCCGGCGGCTTGGGCATCACGAAGGTGCTTGCCTCGGTGTAGCCGGGCCGGGTGGGGTTGGCGAAGAAGTAGGGCTTGAAGGCGCCGTACTCCACCAGGCACAGTTGCGAGCCGTCGGGCAGTCGCCCCACCGGACGGATGAAGTCCGGGTAGCCGCCCCAGCCGAACAGGCGCAGACCCACCTCGAGCAGCCCCAGCAGAACCAGCGGCAGGCAGAGGGAGATGGCGATGAAGAGCCGCCGTTTCCAGGGCGGCAGGCGATCGTCGGGGGTGGCGGCGGGCTCAGGCGGGCTCATGGCGTGGGGCTTGCATCGGCACCAGCGGGCGCCGGGCAAAGAAAAACCCCGATGCGGGGCAGGCCCGCATCGGGGAGCAAGACAAGGTCAGGGAATCAGGCCTCAGGCCTTCCGACGACGAGCCGCCACGCCGGCGAGTGCAACCAGCGCGATCGCGCCGGGGGCGGGGATGGTGTACGCGAAGATGCCGTTGGTCACGTTGGAAGTGTACGAGTCACCCCAACCCTGCACGCTCACGTTTGGATTGGCCAGCGCGTCGATGGCTCCGTCGCCGCCACCGCCGCCCGAGCTATAAGCATCGAAGTAGAAGGTGTCACCCATGCCGACGCCCATCGCGGCCATCGAGATGGTCCACGTGATGGTGTTGCCGGAGAACACATAGGAGCCGGGGTAGTTGCCGTTGTACGTGGCGCCCGACAGGTTCCAGTTGGCGCCGTCGTAGGTGCGGAACTCCGAGCCACCGCCACCATCGACCCACGAACCCAGCCAGATGTTCATGCCGCCGTTGGGGGCGTCCATGTTGATCGGCCGGCCCCAGCCGTTGCCGCTGGTGGTGCTGGGGCCGTTGCCGGTGGCGATGCCCACCATGAACTTGCCCCAGTCGGTCGAGCCATCGCCGGACACCAGGCCGTTGACGGTCATCGAGAAGATCACGTCGGTGGCGGTGTGGGAGACCTCCATGCCGAGGATGTCGAGCGTGCCGCCAGCGGTCGCGATGCCGCCTGCAATGTCGTTGACCGCATCGTTGTAGACCACGCCAGGAACGGCATTCAGGGTGCCGGCCACCATCAGCACAGCGGACGCAGCCGTGAGGGAGAAGCGAGTGTTCATCTTTCAGACTCCTTGTCTTGCCCGAGACGGAGAACCACAAACTTTCTCGTCTCGCGTGATGCACTGCGTGCACCGGTTGGGGATTGGGATTGCCGGCCTTCGGGTTGGGGACGAAGCGTCGGCGAAACTGACGGGACGCGATGGTTGGGGCCATCGCAAACGGCAAGGTGTCACGACTTCGCGACTTGGCAACAATCCTTGAACGCAAATTGTTCCGGGAATCGTGAGGGCCCGACGGCCCCAATCGATCGAGCAAGTTCGAATGGACTTCGAACAGTCGTTCGGATTGATATTATAGGACTATAAAGGCCCCCGCTGCAACCTCGGAAAGTCAGTGCGGCAACGGGAAACGGCCGCAGAAATCGCGGATCTCGTCGCGAACCGCGGCAGACACGCCGGGGTCGCCCTTGGAGATCATCACCCGATCCAGCCACGCCGCAACCTGCCGCATCTCGGTCTCCTTCAGACCTCGGGTGGTCAGGGCCGGGGTGCCCAGCCGCAGGCCGCTGGTCTGCATGGGCGGCCGAGGGTCATTGGGAATGCCGTTCTTGTTCACGATGATGCCGGCGGTCTCGAGCCACCGCTCGGCATCGGCGCCGGTCAGGTTGGGATCGCGCGGCCGCAGGTCCACCAGCATCAGGTGATTGTCCGTGCCTCCGGTGCAGAGCCTGTAGCCATGACCCTGCATGGCCGAAGCCAGGGCCCGGGCGTTGGCGATCACCTGTCGGCTGTAGGTCTTGAACGAGGGCTGCAACGCCTCGCCAAACGCGACCGCCTTGCCCGCGATCACGTGCATGAGCGGCCCGCCCTGGCTGCCGGGGAAGACCTTGCGGTCGATCTTGGTGGCGATCTCCTCGTCGTCGCTGAGCACCAGACCGCCGCGAGGCCCACGCAGCGTCTTGTGCGTGGTGGTGGTGACCACATGCGCGTGCGGGAACGGACTGGGGTGCTCCCCCGCCGCCACCAGACCGGCGATGTGCGCGATGTCGGCCATGAGGAACGCCCCCACCTTGTCGGCGATCGCGCGGAAGCGGGCGAAGTCGATCACGCGGGAATAGGCGGAGTAGCCGCAGATGATCAGCTTCGGCCTGGACTCCATGGCGATCCGCTCGATGGCGTCGTAGTCGAGCAGTTCGGTCGCGGGATCCAACCCGTACTCCACGATGTCGTAGAACGTGCCGCTGAAGTTGGGCTTGAGACCGTGGCTGAGATGCCCCCCGCTCTTGATGGGCAGGCTGAGCACGCGGTCGCCAGGGTTCATCAGGGCCATGAAGGCGGCGATGTTGGCGTTGGCACCGCAGTGCGGCTGCACGTTGGCAAAGCGGCAGCCAAACAGCCGCTTGGCGCGGTCCCGGGCCAGGTTCTCGATCTGGTCGTGGAACTGGCAGCCCCCGTAGTACCGCTTGCCCGGGTAGCCCTCGGCGTACTTGTTGGTCATCCAGCTGCCGACCACGTGCATGACGGCGGCGCTGACATGGTTCTCGCTGGCGATCAGTTCCAGCGTGGTGGCCTGGCGATCGGCCTCGGCCGCCAGGATGCGCTCGGCGTCGGGATCCGCCCGGCGGAGCAGATCCAGCATGCCGCGAGAGAGGGCGTCCAGGGCCGTGTCCGACTGTGCAGCGGTGGCGGGCGTCATGGCCCGATGGTATCGGTGGTGCATGGGCCGGAACAGCGGCAGCACCATGGACGAGGCGTTGTTCCGACTGCGGACGCCGCATGGCAAGCTGGAGTTTCGCGCGATCGGATCGCCCACGATGCGGCGAAGGCTGCTGGAGGCCGCCCGGGCCCTGCTTCGGCAACCACAACTGCGGCCGAGACTGGATCGCCTGCCGCCAGGCACCCCGTTTCAGCAAGCCTGCTGGAGGGCGGCATGCCGCATTGCGCCCGGCGAGACGCGCACCTACGCCTGGCTGGCCGCTCAGGCCGGCACCGCCCGAGCCGCCCGTGCCGCCGCGCAGGCCATGCGGCGCAATCCATGGCCGCTGGTGATCCCCTGCCACCGCGTGGTGTCCGCGTGCGGCCTGGGCGGCTACGCGGGCACCAGTGACCCGGCCGATCGACGACTGCGGCTCAAGCGATGGTTGCTGGCGAGGGAGCGACGAGCCGCGGAGTAGTCTCCGCCACCCCCTTTCCGCAGGAGAACCGTTCATGAAGCTCACGATGGTCGGCACGGGTTATGTGGGACTGGTCACGGGCGCCTGCTTTGCCGACATGGGCAACCACGTGGTCTGCCTGGACGTGGATCAGCGCAAGATCGACATGCTCCGCCGCGGCGAGAGCCCGATCTACGAGCCCGGCCTGAGCGAGATGCTGCAGAAGAACATCCGGGCGGGCCGCATCCGCTTCACCCTGGACAAGGCCGAGGCCTACCGCCACGCTGATGCCATCTTCATCTGCGTGGGCACGCCAAGTGATCAGGACGGCAGCGCCGACCTGCAGTACGTGCTGGCCGTGGCCCGCGACATCGCCGACGAGCTGGAGCGGATCGGCCCCGGTGGCCGGGCCAAGACCGTGGTGGTGAAGAGCACCGTGCCCGTGGGCACCAGTCACCAGGTGCGCGACCTGATCCGCAGCCGAACCAAGGTGCCCTTTCACATCGCCGACAATCCGGAGTTCCTGAAGGAAGGCGACGCCATCACCGACTTCAACAAGCCCGACCGCGTGGTCTGCGGGGTGGAGAGCGACGAGGCGGCCGAAGTGATGCGCGAGCTCTACGAACCCTTCGTGCGGCAGGGTCACCCGATCCTGATCATGGATGTGCGCAGCGCCGAGATGGTGAAGTATGCCAGCAACGCCATGCTGGCCTGCAAGATCAGCTTCATCAACGAGATGGCCAACCTGTGCGAGCGGTACGGCGCCGACGTGAACAGCGTGCGAGCGGGCATGTGCGCCGATCGTCGCATCGGCGACCAGTTCCTCTACCCGGGCCTGGGCTATGGCGGCAGCTGCTTTCCCAAGGACACGCTGGCCGTGGTGGGCATGGGCAAGGCCGTGGGCTTCGACTGCAAGCTCAACGCCTCGGTGCACGAGGTGAATCAGGACCAGCGGCGACACTTCTGGGACAAGCTGCTGGCGGAGTTCCCAGGCGGGCTGAAGGGCATCACGCTGGCGTTCTGGGGCGTGGCCTTCAAGCCGCGCACCGACGACATCCGCGAGGCCCCGAGCATCACGCTCATGCAGCGAGCCCTGCAGGCTGGCGCGGCAGTGCGGGCCTTTGACCCGGTGGCGATGGACAACCTGGCCCGCGAGATGCCGCAGGTGCACCGGGCCAGCGACATGTACGACTGCTGCGACGGGGCGGACGCGCTGGTGATCTGCACCGAGTGGCGCGAGTTCCGCTCGCCCGACCTGGAGCGCGTGCGGGCGCTGCTCAAGCGGCGCCTGGTCGTGGACGGACGCAATCTCTACCGCTGCGAGACCATGAAGAGCCACGGATTCATCTACGCCAGCGTGGGGCGAGCCACGGTCCGGCCCTGACGCCCTACCAGCGGCAGCACGGCCGTCAAGGGGCCAGGCCTGTTGAAATCACGTGATTTGCCGCCGTTTCGGATCGGCGACTTCAATTGGATCGGGAAAAACCGCTGGTTTTGTCCCGAGAACCCCTTGAGAGCCAAAAACCCGCTCGGTAGAGTGTGACCACTCTCACGCCTGGGGAGGCGGAGAACTCGCAAATCAGTTCGCACGGCGGACGCCGAGCGACAAACCAATCAGGAAAGGATTCCCCACCATGGCAAAGACCGCCACCAAGAAGAAGCCCTTCAAGGCCTCGCCCGCAAGCAAGCGCCGCAGCAAGGGTGACACGATCAAGACGATCGCCGCCTACACCGAGCTCAAGTCCACCAAGGTGAAGGAGGTCTTCGAGACCCTGACCACCATCATGGTGGCGGATCTCAGCAAGGGCTGCGGCGAGTTCAACTTCAACGGCCTGATCAAGCTGAAGACCGTGAAGAAGCCCGCCACCCCCGCTCGCAAGGGCCGCAACCCCTTCACCGGCGAGGAGATCACCATCAAGGCCAAGCCGGCCAGCCGCAAGGTGCGAGCTCGCGCCCTTCGCGCGCTGAACAGCCAGATCTGAACGGCTTCAGCACACTGTTCGATCCACACGCGGCCCCGCTTCGGCGGGGCCGCGTCGCTTTTGGAGCGAGGCGATCCCGCTCGACGCCAGATCAGCCGATGACGGCTCGCAGCGAGCCCCCGGCGGCGGCAAGCCGTCGGGAGGCCTCGGCGCGGTCCACGCCGCACCGCTCCATCACGATGGCGGTCTTCAGGTGCAGGCCTGCCTGCGACAGCCGCGCGAGCGCCGCGGCACGGTCCAGTCGCGGCGCGAAGCGGATCAGGATGCGGGCCGCGCGATCCACCAGCTTGTCGTTGGTGGCGGCCAGGTCCACCATGAACGGGCCGTGCGTCTTGCCCAACCGCACGAACAGGGCGGTGGTGATGGTGTTGAGGGCGATCTTGGTGGCGGTGCCGGCCTTGAGGCGCGTGGAGCCGCCGAGCATCTCGGGGCCGGTGTCGAGCACGATCAGCCGTTCGCAGGCCGGAGGCACCGGCCTCGGCGAGCACACCAGCATGGCGGTGGCGGCGCCCCGCTCGCGGGCCAGCTCGATCGCACCGAGCACCCACGGTGTGGTGCCGCCGGCAGCGATGCCCAGCAGCGTGTCGCGGGGCCCCAGCCCCAGCGCGGCCAGTTCGGGCTCGGCGCCTCGCGGATCATCCTCGCGTTTCTCGCTGCTTCGACGCAGCGCCGCGTCGCCGCCGGCGATCAGTCCCACGATCTGACCCGGGTCGCTCTGAAAGGTGGGCGGGCACTCGCTGGCGTCCAGGACACCCAGTCGCCCACTGGTGCCCGCACCGCCGTAGACCAGCCGTCCGCCCACTCGCACGCGCGGCACCAGCTCGGCCACAAAGGCCGCGATCTCCCCCGCCGCAGCCTCGACCGCCCGCACGGCCTGATGCTGGTCCGCCACGAGGCGGGCCACCAGGTCGGCCTCGGCGAGAAGGTCCAGGTCGGAGGAATCCGGGTGCACCTGCTCGGTGCGAACGTGGCCACGATCAGGTGGAGTCACGCTCACGGCTCGGAGGCCGGGTCGTCGGCCTTCTCGACTTCCAAGGGGACCATCCCGGCCTCGTCGGTCGCCTCGGCGTCCATGCCGGTCGCGATCGCCCGATCGGGCAACGCGTCACCCATGCCCAGGCGACTGAACAGGAAACTCCAGCGCGCGCTGCGGTACGCCGGCGCTCCCACGCTGTGGTCGGCATCGGGGAAGATGAGCATGTCGAAGGGAATGTCCGCATCCTGCAGGGCCTTGGCCAGCTGCAGCGTGTTGGATGGATGCACGTTGTCGTCCTCCAGGCCATGGACCAGCAGCAGGTGTCCCTGCAGCTCGGCCGCGTCGCACGGCAGGCAGGCGGCGCGGTAGCCATCGGGATTCTCGTTCGGCGTGCGCATCCACCGCTCGGTGTAGATGGTGTCGTAGTGCCGCCAGTCGGTGACTGGCGCACCAGCCACGGCCGCCTGGAAGAGTTGCGGATGACGGATCATGCAACTGGCCGCCATGGTGCCGCCGTAGGAGTGCCCGAAGATGCCGACGCGATCCGGGTCCACCCAGGGTCGGGAGGTGATCGCCCGCACCGCGGCGGCCTGGTCGTCCACGTCGGGGCCTCCCAGCCGCAGGTAGGTGGCGCCCTCGAAGGCCTTGCCCCGACCGGTGGTGCCGCGGTTGTCCACCTTCATGATCACGCAGCCGAATGCTCGCTCCGCCGGCCCGGGATCGAAGCGCCCCGTGATGGCCTGCGAATGCGGACCGCCATAGACGTCCACCACCAGCGGGTAACGCCTGGCGGGGTCGAAGTCCGGCGGCTTGAAGAGCACGCCGAAGAGCGGCGTGGAGCCGTCGGCCGCGGTGCAGGTGAACAGCTCGGGCGGCGGCATGCGCAGCGACTCGAACGCCCGCAGGTCCGACTGGGCCAGCGTGAACGCCGGCTCGCAGGAGCCGTCCGCGTTGAAGACACAGGTTCGCGGCGGCCTGGTCGGCGACTGCCCGATCGCCACGAAACGGGAACCGTCGGGCGAGACCCGGAACCCGGACCAGCCCAGGTTGGGCGTGGTGAGCCTGCGACCGTCGGCCCCATCCAGCCGCACCTGATGCAACTGCGGCAGCATGGGCAACGTGCCGCTGAAGGCCGTGTACCACACCACGCCGCGGTCCTCGTCCACCTGCACCACCTTGTCCACGGGTTCGTCATGGCGCGTGAGCACCGTGACCTGGCCCGGCGCGGAGAGGCTGCGAAGTTCCAGGTTCCGGAATCCCGTGCGCTCGCTGCCCCAGAGAAAGCGGTCGCCATCGGCCAGAAAACGCATGAGCGGACGGTTCTCCTGAAAGGTGGGCTGCGTCTCCTCGACCATCACGCGGCTGGCACCCGTGACCGGATCGGCAAGGCAGACCTGCAGGCGATCCTGCCGGCGGTTCGTCCGGTGGAAGAGCAGGCCCTGTCCCCCCGGCGCGAACCGCACCGCGTAGACGTACTGCTCGGGATCGCTGCCCACATCGACCGTGGCGACGCGACCGGTGCGGCGATCCAGCACCATCAGCCCCACCAACGCGTTGGGGTCTCCCGCCTTGGGATAGCTGCGCGGCGCCGACTCGGTGCGCAAGCCCGCCCAGCCGCGGGGCAGTTCATAGGTGGGTACGCGGGAGATGTCGAAGGCGTAGAAAGCCAGAAAACGACTGTCCGGGCTCCACCACATGGCGTCGTTCTGGTCAAGTTCCTCGCCATACACCCAATCGGCGGTGCCGTAGACCACGCCGGGCATGTCCGTCGATGGCTGAATGACCGGCTCGCTGGCGCCGGTGGCGACCTCGACCAGATGCACGCCCCCGTCTCGATGCTCCGCCCGCCACGCCCGGTCGGGACTGGTGGCCCGAGTGCGTTGCCGCGCACGGCCAGCAGGCGGATCGACCGGCCCGGAGGGCGGCGGCTCGGGCGCGGGCTCGGACGCCTCGCGCACGCTGCCGTCGGCAAGGTCGAGACGCTTCCAGCCGTCGTCCGCGCGGAACAGCACGGCTTCTTCCTCCCACCGAACGTCGTCGACACGACCCTGGCGGCCCACCTCGCGCAGCGCGCGCCGCACCTCGGCCACGCGATCGGCGTTGGGCAGGTCGTCGTACCTGGCGAAACCGTCGGCATGCGCATGCGTTGCCGCAAGCAGCAGTGCGCACGCCGCCTGACGCAGCCAGCGCATCAGGATCATCCGACCCTGGCTGCGGCCTGGAATCGCCGCATGCGCTCGTGGATCTGCCCCTCGTCCAATCTGCGGAGGCGCTCCAGCCCGAACGCCTCGATGGTGAAGCTGGCCATGACGGTTCCCCAGGCCATGCCCTCCTGCACCGTGGCCAGGTCGCCCTTGCCGGCCCGGGCCACGTGCGCCATCAGCCCACCGGCGAATGTGTCGCCGGCGCCGGTGGGATCCACCACCTGCGCGGCATCCGCGGGGAACGCGGGAATGGTGGCCACGCCGTCACGGTGGGCCAGGATCGCGCCGTGCTCGCCCTTCTTCACCACCACGAAGCGCGGCCCCAGATCCAGGATGGCACGACCGGCGCTCACCGCGTTTCGGGCCTCGGTCAACTGCATGGCCTCCTGGTCATTGAGCACCACGCCATCCACCTGCTGGAGCAGTGCCAGCAGCTCGGGGCGCGCCACGTTGATCCACAGGTCCATCGTGTCGCAGACGGCCAGGGCGCGATCCGGGAACTGTCGCAGCAGGTCCATTTGCACCGCCGGGTGCGTGTTGCCCAGGAAGACGAAGCGACTGTCGCGGTAGTCGGCCGGCACCTTCGGTGGCGCCTCCTCGAGCACGCCCAGTTCGGTGAAGAGCGTCTCGCGCCGATTCATGTCGTCGAGGTAGCGGCCTCCCCAGGCGAAGGTTCGGCTTGCGGGCCGCCGCTCCAGTCCCTTCAGGCAGACGCCCCGGAAGGAGCCGAGCAGCTCCGCGTGCTCGGCCGGGAAGTCGCCGCCGACGGCCCCGACCAGCCGCACCGGCGCGAGTTGGCTGGCGGCGGCCGCGAAGTAGCTGCAACTGCCTCCCAGCACGCGTTCCGCGCTGCCGGTGGGCGCATGGAGCGTGTCGATCCCGATGGTTCCCGTGACGATGAGCGACATGCGACGAGTGTAGCGGTGGCCGGCTCGCGGCCCGGCGATGTCAGGCCGTCTCCGAGGGCTTGACCAGCCCCTTGCTCCATCCGAGTCCGATCGCCACACCGCAGAGCGAACCCGCGGCGATGTCCGCGGGCATGGCCGCCAGAAGCGAGGGCAGCGCCCCGCTGGCGAAGGCGCGGTCCAACCCGGCGCCCAGCGCGCCCGCCATGACCAGCTGCACCGCACCGAGCACCAGCACCGGCGCCGCGAAGACGAGCACGGGCTGCTCGCGCGGCGCCAGCAGGCGCGCGCCGAACGCGACTGCCACGCCAGCCAGCGTGCACGCGCCGATGGCCTGACCCTTGGAGGGTCCGACCAGCGTGAACGCCACCACCGCCGGGGCCAGCACGGCGGCCAGCAGCATCGTCAACGACTTGCGGCGGATGACGGACTGCAGCAGCGAGGCCTCGGCATCGGGCCATGGCACGTCGGGCAGCGCGCCACCCACGCGCCAGGCCAGCAGCGAGGCCGCCGCCACGAACCCGCCCCAGACGAGCGTCTCGGCACCCAGCCATCGAAAGTGGCCGTCGGCGAACACAGCCATGCTCACGTTGCCGCATCGCATGGCGAACGCCGCCACGCCGCATCCGGCGGCAAACAGCGCCACCACCGGGTTGATGGGCCGGGCGATGGACATGGCCAGCACGACTGCGGCGCTCAGGCACGCCAGCACGGCAACCGCTGCGGCCAGGGGATGCAGCGCGTCCAGGATGGCCGGAGCCGGCTCACCGTGAGCACCAGCGACGAACCGGCTCGCCAGCAGCCCCAGCAGCACGCACGCGACAACGCACAGGGATGTGAGGATGGTTCGCTGCCAGCCGCTTTCCATGCCCGGATGATGGGCTGTGGCTCCACCGCACGCAACTGCCTGCGGGCGCGACACGCGGCGGCCGTGAGCCGGGCCGCCCGGCTTCGATGACCTTACTCTTGCGGAATGCCCGGTCAGGACACGCTTCCGTTGGATGGCACGCCGCTCTCGGTGGATCAGGTCCACGGCGTGGCGCATGGACGGCGGCGCGTGGAACTGGACCCGCAGGCCCGGCGCGACGTGGAGATGGCGCGGGCGGCCGTGGACCGGGTGGCGGCGGAGTCCCGACCGGTCTACGGCGTGAACACCGGATTCGGATCGCTGGCCCACGTGCGCGTGGAGCCCGGGATGCTGCGTGCACTGCAGCGGAACATCGTGCGCTCGCACGCGGCCGGCGTGGGCGACCCGCTTGCCGTGCCGCTGGTTCGGGCCATGCTGCTACTGCTGGCGGCCAGCCTGAGCCGCGGCCGCAGCGGCGTGCGGGTGGTGGTGGTGGAACGACTGATCGACCTGCTGAACCATGGCATCACCCCGGTGGTGCCGGAACGCGGCAGCGTGGGAGCCAGCGGTGACCTGGCCCCGCTGGCGCACGCGTCGATGGCGCTGCTGGGAGAGGGCGACGTGCTGGTGCAGGGCCGAAGGCAACCGGCTGCCGAGGCGCTGCGCTCGGCGGGCCTCGCGCCGATCGACCTGGAGGCCAAGGAGGGCCTGGCCCTGCTGAACGGCACGCACCTGATGGCGGCTCGCGGAGCATTGGCCTTTGCGGCACTGGATCCGGTGCTGGACGCGGCGATCGGTGCGGCGGCCATGAGCATCGACGCCTGCATGGCCAGCGAGGCGCCGCTGGATGGACGCATCCATGAGGTCCGCTTTCAGCCGGGACAGATCCAGGTGGCCCGCCGCATGAAGCAGATGCTGGCGGGCAGCCAGATCATCCCCTCGCACCGCGAAGGGGATCCACGCGTGCAGGATCCCTACTCGCTGCGATGCACGCCGCAGGTGCTGGGTGCGGTGATGGACCAGTTGCGTGCCCAGCGTTCGGTGATCGAGCACGAGCTGGGTGCCGTGACCGACAACCCGCTGGTGGTGCCCGCGGGCGGTGGCGGCTTTGACGTGGTCAGCGGCGGCAACTTTCACGGCATGCCGCTGGCGATCGCCATGGACGCGGCCAAGATCGCCATCTGCCATGTGGCCGGCATCAGCGAGCGCCGCACGTTCTGGGTGCTCTCGGGACTGGACACGTTCAACCCGGTCAAGCCGCACCTGGCGGCCCAGCCTGGCCTGGAGAGCGGCCTGATGATCACGCAGTACACCGCGGCCGCGTGCGTGAACGAACTGCAGTCCTTGGCGCACCCGGCCAGCGTTGGCAACGTGAGCACCTGCGGCGGCATCGAGGACTACAACAGCTTCGGTCCGCTGGCGGGCGCCCAGCTCGACCGCGCAGTCCGGCTGCTGCGCGACGTGATCGCCGTGGAACTGCTGGTCATGTCGCAGGCGCTCGAGGCCCATCGCCCACGACGCTCGGGCGAGGGGGTGGAGCGTTTGCACGCCGCGGTGCGGCGGCTGGTGCCGCCCCTGGGAGGCGACCGCAGTCCGGCGCCGGACATCGCGGCCATCGCGGCAGCGATCGAGGCGGGCACGCTGGCACCCTGAGGTCGGGTCCGGGCGGAATTCCGCGGCGTTCGACTTCGATTCCTCGGGGCGAGGCGGCTAGATTCCGTCCATGTCCACCGCCACCGAGGCCCACCGGATCGTGCGAGCCCCCCGCGGCACGCAACGCACCTGCCGCACCTGGGCCGCCGAGGCCGCCATGCGGATGCTGATGAACAATCTGGATCCCGAGGTGGCGGAGCGGCCCGGCGATCTGGTGGTGTACGGCGGCCGAGGGCGGGCAGCGCGCGACTGGGCATGCTTCGACGCCATCGTGAAGGCGCTGCAGTCGCTGGGGACGGACGAGACGCTGCTCGTGCAGAGCGGCAAGCCGGTGGGCGTGGTGCGCACGCACGCCGACGCCCCCCGCGTGCTCATCGCCAACTCCAATCTGGTGCCCCACTGGGCCACGCAGGGGCACTTCGACGACCTGGAGGCTCGCGGCCTGATGATGTTCGGGCAGATGACCGCGGGCAGCTGGATCTACATCGGCACCCAGGGCATCGTGCAGGGCACCTACGAGACGTATGCCGAGTGCGCGCGGCAGCACTTCGGCGGCACGCTGCGGGGCACGCTGAACGTGACGGCGGGCTGCGGTGGCATGGGCGGCGCCCAGCCGCTGGCCATCACCATGAACGAGGGCACCTGCCTGATCGCCGACGTGTGCATGGAACGCCTGACGAAGCGCGTGCACGACCGCTATCTGGACGAGGTGCACGAGGACCTGGACCGGGCGATCGACCGGGCGATCGAACTGAAGAGGCGAGGCGAGGCGATCAGCGTGGGCGTGCTGGCCAACGCGGTGGACCTGCTCGCGCGGCTGCAGGCGCGGAAGATCGTGCCCGAGACGCTGACCGACCAGACCAGCGCGCATGACCCGCTCGAGGGCTACTACCCCCAGGGCCTGACCCGCGCCTCGGCCGATGCCCTGCGCGCGAGCGACCCCGCCGAGTACCAGCGGCTGAGCACCGCCAGCATGGAGGCGCACGTGCGCCTGATGGTGGACTTCATGAGGGCCGGTTCGAGGGTGTTCGACTACGGCAACAACATCCGCCAGCGGGCGATGGATCACGGCTTCGCCGACGCGTTCGCCTTTCCCGGCTTCGTGCCCGCCTACATCCGACCGCAGTTCTGCACCGGACGCGGGCCCTTCCGCTGGGTGGCGCTCTCGGGCGATCCGGCCGACATCCGCGCGACCGACGAGGCGGTGCTGAAGCTCTTTCCCCACGACAAGGGCCTGGAGCGGTGGATCCGGATGGCGCAGGATCGCATCGCCTTCCAGGGGCTGCCGGCCCGCATCTGCTGGCTGGGCCTGGGCGAGCGCGATCGTGCGGGGCTGCGCTTCAACGAGATGGTGGCCAAGGGCGAGGTGAAGGCGCCGATCGTGATCGGTCGCGACCATCTGGACTGCGGCAGCGTGGCCAGCCCCAACCGCGAGACCGAGGGCATGCTCGACGGAACCGATGCGGTGAGCGACTGGCCGCTGCTGAACTTTGCGGTGAACATCGCCAGCGGCGCCAGCTGGACCAGCTTTCACCATGGTGGTGGCGTGGGCATCGGCTTCAGCCAGCACGCGGGGCAGGTGGTGGTGGCGGACGGAACGCCCGAAGCGGCCGCACGCGTGCAGCGTGTGCTGACCAACGATCCGATGATGGGCGTGTTCCGGCACGCGGACGCCGGCTACGACCTGGCCCAGGACTGCGCCCGGCGGCTGGGCGTGAAGATCCCGATGGCGTGAGGTCGTCTCAGCCCACGGTGGCCCGCCGCAGCCGGTCCAGCACCGCCAACCAGACGCCCTCGCGGCCGGCGGGCTCCTCGATCACGATCCGCTCGAGACCCGTGGCCTCGGCCTCGCGCAGCCGGGCGTAGAGCATCCGGGCGTAGCCCTCGGCATCGGGATCCATGCGGATGGCCACATGCGGCGGCCGCACCTCGGTGCCGGGCATCACCAGCACGGCCGCGGGCGACCGCAGGGAACTCAGGAAGACCGAGAGTCGGGCCGACGGCACCATGGTGGCGGGCCGATCCGGCGCATAGTGCACCGCGCTCGTGCCGGGACTGATCCCCTGCTCCCCCGCATGCAGCACATGCACCGGCCCCACGAAACGTCGCAGCGCCTCGGCCGTCACGGAGCCTGGCCTGCGGATCACGGGACGGTCTGCGCACAGGTCCAGGACCGTGCTCTCGATGCCGAAACCCGCGCGGCCGCCGTCCAGCACGAGCAACTCGGGCTCATCGGGAAAGTCCGCCATCACGTGCTCCGCGGTGGTCGGCGACACATGCCCCGAGCGATTGGCGCTGGGAGCGCTCACCGGCCCGTCCACCGCGTACAGCAGCGAACGGGCCACCGGATGCATGGGCGATCGCAGCGCGATGCTCGAGAGCCCCGCCACGGCCTCGTCGGGCACCACTTCCGCCCGGGGCAGGATCAGCGTGAGGGGCCCGGGCCAGAACGCGGCCGCCAGGCGCGCACAGCGGGCATCCCAGCCCTCCGCGAGCCGCCGGGCATCCACGGCGTCGAGCACGTGGGCGATCAGCGGGTTGTCCGCCGGCCTGCCCTTCATGGCGTAGATGCGCCGCAGGGCCGCGGGATCGAAGGTGCTGGCCCCGAGTCCGTAGACCGTCTCGGTCGGAAACGCCGCCACCCCGCCGGTGCGGATCCGTTCCGCGGCCGCCTGGATGCCCGCGTCATCGCTCGCCAACACGCGGGGCATGCGGATCAGCCGGGACCGCTCCCATCGGTCACCTCGAGCTCCACGCGGTTCATCTGCAGTCCGGTGCCCATGGCCTGCCACAACTGGGCGATGGCGCTGTTGTACTCGACCAGCGACAGGATCTCCTGGATCTGGGCATTGGCCAGTTCCTGCTGCCGCTGGAACTTGAGCGCCAGGAACTCGGGCGTGAGCGTGGCGATGGTCTGCTCATCCACCAGCAGGGCACGCAGGTTCTCCGCCTGGGCCAGCCGGAACGCGCGCGTCTGCTCGATCAGGCGGTACTGGGCGTCGATGCTCCGAAGCGCATCCTTGACCTGGAAGATGGCCTGCTGCACCGCCGCGCGATACGCCAGCACGGCCTGCGACCGCTGGAGGCGCGCCCGCCGGTAGTTGGCCTCGCCGGCGCGGTTGCCGATGGGCTGGCTGAAGTTGAGACCGACCAGGTAGTTCACGAAGCCGGCTTCGGTGAGCTCCTGCCACGCCTCGCCCATGCCCTGCTCGAGCCCATTGAACTGGAACTGGGCGTTGAGGTTCAGGTCCGGCAGCCGCCCGTTGTCCGCCACCACCTGCCGGATGCCCGCGTCATCCACGGCCAGCAACGACTCGGTGATCACGGGACTCTGCTCCACCGCCGTGCCGATCGCCTCGCGCAGCGAGAAGGCCAGCGGCTGGTCCACCATGAAGTCCACCGGCACGATCATGGTCTCCTCGCCCACCGGCAGGCTGGGCTCGTTCAGCAGCACCTTGAGACGGTCGACCGAGGCGGCCACCTCGCGCTGGGCCCGGATCAGCTGGGCCTTGCGATCCTCCACCTTGGCCACCGCATCCGCATATTGGGCCTGCGTGGTGTCGAAGGCTCGTCGCTTGGCCAGCACCTCGCGCACCTCCACCCCCACACGCACCAGCCAGGCGGTACCGACCACGCGTTGCCGCGCCAGCACCAGCTGCCAGTACCCCACCTCCACGTCGCGGCAGAGCTGCAGCAACTGCGCCCGGAGCTGCTGCAGGCTGCGGCGGTCGTTGTTGCGCGCCAGCCGGATCGATGCCATGTTCACGTCGGTGCCGAAGCCCTTGAGCAGCGGCTGCGAAAGTCCGATCTGCAGGCTGTTGATCCACGCGGGATTGTTGGAGTACAGATCGGCCGGATAGAGCTGCGAGTAGGTGCTCGCCATGCCCACGCTGAAGGAGCCGCCGGTCACCGTGGCGGTCTCGATGCCGCTGGAGAAGCTCCACTGCCGGAACTGGTTGGCGAAGTCCGAGGGCAGGAATCCCCCGAAGTTCTGCGTGGGCTGGTTCTGGAACTGGCCCTGGGTGCTCGCGACCAGGTTGGCGTCAAAGGCCGCCTGTGCCGCCACCAGCTCCGCCTGCGTGACGCCCTGCTGCAGACGCGCGCCCTGCACGCCAAGGTTGTTGCGCACGGCCATCTGGATCGTGTCCCGCAGCGAGAGCACCACTTCCGGAAACTCCTGGCCATACAGGTCGGTTCCAAGTTCCAGTCCCTGCCCCGCATCCGCGATCTGCGGGCCGATGGTGTCCAGTTGGTCTCGTCGCTGGCGCAACTCCTGAAACACCTCGGGCACGGGACGGGTGATGGGTCGCACGGGATCCTCGACCGGGGCGTTGGCCAGTTCCCGGGCCACGGCCGCATCCATGGATTGCCGCAGGCGATCCAGTTCGGGGCTGGAACCCTCCGGCGCCTCGCAGGCCACGGCCGCAAGGCACCAGGCAAGAGCGAGCACTGGGCGAGGAAAGCCGCGTCGACCGTCCATGGGGGCCACACTGTAGCCGCCACGGCGCGGCCCGAAGGCGGAGGGGCGGCCACCCGCCTCGCGGCTGGCACGTAGAATCCCGGTCCCATGGACATGCTTCGCCCCGTCGTGCTGATTCTCGCGCTGGCCGTTCGACCCCTTGCGCTGGCCCAGGCTCCGGCCTCGGCACCCGCGGCGCCCGCGCCCAGTGGCTACCGGGCCATCGTCACGGCGGACAACGTGTACGTGCGAAGTGGCCCGAGCGTGCAGAGCGCGTATCCCTTCGCCAGGCTGAGCTCCGGTGCCGTGGTCGACGTTGCCGATGAGGAGCACGGTTGGGCACGCATCCGCACCAGTGGCCCGGCCTTCGCCAACATTCAGGGCTACGTGCTGGCCGGCGACGCGGTCTCGCTCTCGGCGGATGGTTCGATGCTGACCGTCTCTCGCAACGTCGAGTTGCGCGCACCCAACATCGGTGCCGATGGCAACCCGGACGCCAGTTTCAAGGCCATCGGCCAGCTGCCCGCCGGTACCACCACCAAGGTGCTCGGCCAGGTCAGCGGCGAGCGCGAGAAGGCGTTCAAGGTGGCCATGCCCGGCAACGCGACCGGCTGGATCAATCTGGCGTACCTGCGACGGGCCGCAGCCGGTGATGCCGCGCCGCCCGTCACCAGCCCGGATGCCGAGGTTGCCCGGATCGAGGGTGCCGACGTGACCGTGAGCGAGAGCGGCTCGCCCCCGGCCACCACGCTGGACATGACCGTGCAGGAGGCCGCGCCGCCCGCCGAGGCCAAGCCGGCGGACAAGCCCGCCCCGCCCCCACCGCCGGTCAAGACGGAAGCGGAGATCGCCGCCGAGAAGCGTCGCGCCGCCTTCAAGGATCTCGAGGTGATCTGGGTGAAGGTGAAGGCCGAGCCGCTGGAGTCCTCCGAACTGGTCACGCTCAAGGAGCGGTACGTGATCCTGATGGCGGATCCGGAGCTGGAGGCCGACATTCGCGCCATGGGCAAGGCACGCGTGGAGCAGCTGGAGATTCAGATGGAGGCCCAGCAGCGCATCCAGGAGCTGAAGGCCCTGCGAGCCCAGCTTGACGCCGACAGCGAGCAGTTGAAGGCGCTGCGACTGGCGCTGGAGGCGCGCACCGACTACACCGCCGTGGGCGTGCTCAACGCCAGTTCCGTCTATGACGGCACCCGCCTGCCGCTGCTATTCCGACTGACGGATCCTGCCAGCGGCCAGACCGTGGCGTACCTGGCCGCCAAGGATCCCAACATGATCAGCACCATGCTGGGCACGCTGGTCGGTGTCCGCGGCACGCAGCGTTTCGACGAGGCCCTGAAGGTCAACGTGATCGACCCGGGCACCATCGACATCCTGACCATCCGCACCGAGGCTCAGGTGTCACCGGCCGAGTGACCGAGAGCCTTGGCCACGAAGGCCCGGACGAACCCGAAACGAACGCGACCCGCCATCATGGGCGGGTCGTTTCGTATACTGACGTCTCGCGGGCCGTTAGCTCAATTGGGAGAGCGCCGCCTTTGCAAGGCGGAGGTTACCGGTTCGACCCCGGTACGGTCCATTCACGCGGACATTCGACGCACCGAGCCGGACTGTTCATGCCGGATGCATGGCGCGGATGGCCCCGCACGCAGCGGCCACGGCCAGTTCCACGCGAAGCACGGTGGCGCCCAGGGACGCCGGCAAGGCCCCGGCATCACGCAGAGCCACCAGTTCCGACTCGCTGAACCCACCCTCGGGCCCGGCCAGCAGCACCATGGATGCCGCACCGGTCGCCTGATCCGCCAGCGGCCCTCCCCGCGGATCCAGCAGCAGCACCCGGTGGCCCGCCGCGACCGAGGCCGTGGCACATGCCTGCGGCGTGGCCGGCAGTTCGATTCGCGTGAGCCAGGCGCCGCGACTCTGCTTCATGGCCTCGGCCAGGATCCGCCGCGAACGCTCGCCGCCCACGCGATCCGCCGGCGTGACGCTGTGC
>JBJOGW010000009.1:0-18207 GCA_046048055.1 Planctomycetota bacterium | reverse complement strand
CGCCCGTCACCGTCTGCTTGCCCGCGTTGATCAGGTCGGGGTCCACCTCACGCTCCGCGGGAAAGGGACCCATGCCCAGCAGGCCGTTCTCGCTCTGCAGCCACACGGTCATGCCGGCGGGGACGTGGTTGGCCACCAGCGTCGGAATGCCGATGCCCAGGTTCACGTAGAAGCCGTCGCGAAGTTCCCTCGAGGCGCGGATGGCCAGCTGGTCGCGGGTGAGCGGCATGCGTGACTTGTACGGCACGGGGCCCTGGGCGGCAAGCCGTGGTCGGCCGGTACCCTGCCGGCCATGGGCAAGATCTCCAAGCTCCTGGAACGGCTCCGCATCGACGATGATCCGCGACTGGTCGACCCCGAGAAGGCCGGCGGCGACTGCGTGATCAGCGACAATCCCTCCACGGGTGAGCCGTTGATGGCGGTGCGGCTGGACCGGGGCGCCGACCTGGAGAAGGCCGTGCAGCGGTGCGTCTCGGTGCAGCGGTCGTGGCGCCTGCTGCCGGCGCCCGTGCGCGGCGAGATCGTGCGACGCATCGGCGAGGGCTTCCGCGAGGCCAAGGACGACCTGGGCGAGCTGGTGAGCCTGGAGGCGGGCAAGATCCGGGCCGAGGGACTGGGCGAGATCCAGGAGTGCGTGGACATCGCGGACTTCGCGGTGGGACTCTCCCGGCAGCTCTACGGCCTCACCATGCACAGCGAGCGGCCGAGCCACCGCATGTACGAGCAGTGGCATCCGCTTGGCACCATGGGCTGCATCACGGCGTTCAACTTTCCTGCGGCGGTCTGGGCCTGGAACGCCATGATCGCCGGCGTGTGCGGCAACGCCACCCTCTGGAAGCCCAGCCTGCTGACGCCGCTCGTGGCCATCGCCTGCAACAAGGTCGCCACGCGCGTGATGAAGAAGCAGGACCTGTTCCGCCCGGCCGACGGCGATCCGCGCGACGTGTTCAGCCTGGTCATCGGCTCCGATGCCGAGGTGGGCGAGCCGATGGTGGCCGATCGCCGTCTGCCGCTGATCAGCGCCACCGGAAGCTGCCGCATGGGACGCAAGGTGGGTCAGGTGGTGGCGGGACGCCTCGGACGCAGCCTGCTGGAACTGGGTGGCAACAACGCCATCATCGTGATGCCCGACGCGGACATGCGTCTGGTGGAGCGGGCCGTGCTCTTTGGAGCCGTGGGTACCGCCGGGCAGCGCTGCACCACCACGCGGCGGCTCATCGTGCACGAGTCGGTGGTGGACCGCCTGGTCGAGCGGCTGGTCACGCTGTATGCCGGGGTCCGCATTGGCGATCCGCTGGCCGACGGCACGCTCATGGGTCCGCTCATCACCGGCCGCAGCGTGCAGGAGATGCGGGCGGCCATCGAACGCGCCGAGCAGGAGGGGTGCCAGGTGCTCTGCGGCGGCGTGCCGGGGCTGGAGCGCATGAAGGGCCGTTCCGGGCATTTCGTGGAGCCCACCATCGTCCGCGTTCCGCTGGGCAAGATCCCGGGCATCTGCCGCGAGGAGACCTTCGCACCCATCCTCTACGTGTTCACGGTCAAGGACCTTGACGAGGCCATCTCGCTGCAGAATGGCGTGGATCAGGGGCTCAGCAGCGCCATCTTCACCGACAGCGTGCGCAGCGCCGAGCGGTTCCTGGGCCATGCCGGCAGCGACTGCGGCATCGCCAACGTGAATCTGGGCACCAGTGGTGCCGAGATCGGCGGCGCCTTCGGTGGCGAAAAGGACACGGGCGGCGGTCGCGAGTCCGGCAGCGACAGCTGGAAGCAGTACATGCGGCGGCAAACCTGCACCATCAACTGGGGCGCGGACCTGCCGCTGGCCCAGGGCATCCAGTTCGGCGATTGATCAGTCCGCCGGCATCGGCAGCGTGCGATCCGCCGGCGCGGCGGGCAGCGGCGTGACCACCGGCGGTTGGGCCGCGTCGGTGAAACGCACCAGCATCCAACGCTTGCCCGCGGAGTCCTCGGCCGCGGCTGCCAGGCGCAGGCCCTGCGCGTCGGCCACAGGGCCCACCAGATCCCGCCAGACATGCTGTTCGCTCACGGCGTGACGCTGCCATGGATCCTCGCCCGTGCGGCTCAGCAGATGCCAACGCACACGATCCGGACGCTGGCCGTTTCCCGTGACCTGCACGCACCACTCGCGCCCGTTCCAGTCCACCGCAGGCAGGTGCACCCGGTGGCTTCCGAAGAGCGTGCCGCCCACGGCCCACGCGAGCGCCGCCGCCAGAGCCACGAAGATGGCCGCCTTGATCAGCAGGTTCCGGAGCGCGAGCGTGGCCTGTCCCATCGGGATCGGAATGGTAGCCGCCGGCCCATGATCACCGCCTGCTCAGCGTGCGATCCAGCCCAAGGCGATGGCCCACGCGAAGGCGCCGGCCACCAGGATCCGCCACCATCCGAACAGCTCCAGCGTGTGTCGGCCGAGGTAGGTGACCAGCCACTTCACGCTGAGCGCCGCGCTGGCCATGGCGGTCGCAAACCCAACCAGCACCGGACCCGGGCCACCCAGGGCTGCGACAAACTCCGTGCCTCCCATCTCGCGCACGCCATCGACCAGATCCTTCATGCTGGCGGCGCCCAGCGTGGGCAGCCCCAGCAGAAAGGCGAACTCCGCCGCCGCCACCGGAGGCAGGCCCACCAGCATGCCGCCGATCAGCGTGGCCAGCGAGCGACTGGTGCCGGGCCACATCGCCAGTACCTGGATGCATCCGATCATCAGGGCACCGCGCCACGTCATCAGCCGAAGGGGATCGGCCAGGTGCGGTCCGCCGGCCCGCTGGATCCGCTTGCGGTGCCACGGGGCCATCACGATCATCACCAGCCCACCCACCATCAGTGCCCCGATCACCGGCATGGGCGCGAAGAGCCACGTCTTGATCGCCTTGCTGGCGGTCAGGCCCACAATGGCTGCGGGCACGAAGGCCACCACCAGCAGCGTGAGCAGGTGCAGGCCGGCGCGGCCTTGCTCATCGCGCAGGCCGGGCATGGCCACGCTGCCGGCGCCTCGCAACATGCCCCGCACGCGCGGCCAGTAGAGCCAGGCCACCGCCAGAATGGCCCCGCCCTGGATGATCACGCTGAAGCGATCGATGGCCTGCTTGATCTGGGCCGGGTCGCCAGCCGCGCCATCCTGCGTTCCCAGGCCCATGGCAGCCGCGGCCAGAATCAGGTGCCCGGTGCTGCTCACCGGCAGGTATTCCGTGATGCCCTCGACCACGCCGAGAACGGCCGCCTGCCACATGTTCATCATGCGTCCTCCTTCAGCCACGGCATCCACCCCCGCACTGCGGCACCAGCGCTCTCGATCGGATCGCTCGCCGCGGACTCCCGTCTCGACCGCAGCCACGGCGACCCGGACTGCGCGTCCTGCATGAGCCGTCGGGCGAAGTCACCGCTGCGGATGTCCTCGAGCATCCGATCCAGTTCCGCCCGCATCGTCACGCCTCCGATTCGATCCGCCGCCTCGAACGCCCCGAACTCCGCGGTGTCGCTGATGGCTGTTCGCATGCCCTGCGGGCCGTGGGCGAAGAGCAGGTCCGCCACCTGCTTGAGTTCCTGCGCGCACTCCATGTACGCCAGCTCGGCGGGATAGCCGGCCCGGACCAGCGTTTCAAAGGCCACCTGCACCAGGCCCAGCATGCCCCCGCAGAGAACGGCCTGCTCACCGAAGAGATCCGTCTCGGTCTCGGCGGCGAACGTGGTTGGGATGATGGCCGCTCGACCGCAGCCGATCGCATGGGCCCAGGCTGTGGCCATGCTTTGGGTGGCGTGCGGATCCAGTCCAGGCTGATGCACCGCAAGCAAGCAGGGGAGTCCCTGTCCCCGCACGTACCGCTCCCGCAACGCGGTTCCGGGTCCCTTGGGAGCCACCATGACCACGCCAAGGCAATCCGCCGGTTCCAGAAGCCGGTAGTGCACGGAGAATCCGTGCAGGAACCCGATCACGCACGAAGGCTTCACCGCGGATGCGACCTGGGAGTTCCAGATCTCGCCGTGCAGCCGATCCGGAAACGCCATCACCGCCAGGTCCGCGTTGGATGCTGCCTCCACGATGGTCCGGACCTTGAATCCATCCGCCGACGCACGGGCGGATCCGGAGCGATCGGGATCCGTTCCGACAATCACTGAAACACCGCTGTCGCGAAGATTCAGCGCGTGCGCCCGCCCTTGATTTCCAAATCCGAGAATCGCAACTGTCTTTCCTGCAAGCGCTTCCGTTTCATTCGCCGGTTGCGGTGTCACGGCGGAAGCGTGGGAGTCTGAAATGGGCTGCCCGCTCACGGCGCGGAGAATAGCGATTCACCTTGGAAAGGACCGGAAATTGGGCCCCACATATTGGGAAGCACCGATCCAGACGTCACATTGGGTCGTCGGGAAAGTTTTTGAACTCGTGTGCCCGATGGTTCAAGTTTCGCTCAGATGCAGGCCGATAACGGATTCATGTCCCAGAACGTCTTGTTCCAACAGGAGAGTCGCGTGAGCATGGTCACCACAGATCGACGCAATGCCGAGCGGTTCCGGCTGGATACCGCTCTGGTGCGCGTGGTGGTGGGCGCCCATGGCGACGCGCCCGAGAGCAAGGGATTCTTCGAGGGGCACGCCTACGACCTCAGCCAGAACGGCATCCGTCTCGAACTGGACCAGGTGCTCCCGCTCGAGACCCCGGTCGAGGTCGAGGTGTTCATGCCGGGCATGTCCGAGGCGATTCGGCTTGTCGGACTGGTGGCCAGGATCTTCGATGCGTGCGATGATCCGGGCCCGCGCCGCATGGGAATCCAGGTCGTGAACGCGGCCACGCCCCGTGACGGCGAACGCTTCGAACGGCTTCTGGATCAGGCATCGCTTGGCCGCCTGATCTGATCACGCCGTCGCGTGGCTCCGGCTCGTGGCCGGGGCCGCTTCTCGCGTTCCCTCCAGCGAACTTCCAGAGCGGAGTCCGCTGGAGTGCCCGCGAGCCCATCCCGGTTCGCACGGCGCCGCCTTGCCGCGGCCCCACGGAGCATGCCCGTTGGAAGACAGCACGCTGCAGGAGCTTGAGCAACGGCTCGGCTATCGATTCAACGATCGTTCGCTGCTGCGCACGGCCATGACCCATGCCAGCATCGCGGACCGCCGGGTGGTGAGCAACGAGCGGCTGGAGTTCCTCGGCGACGCGGTGCTGGGCATGGTGGCCTGCGAGCATCTCTTTCGCTGGCTTCCGGAACGGCTCGAGGGCGAACTGACCAAGATCAAGAGCCATGTGGTGAGCCGCCAGACCTGTGCCGAGATCGCCCTGGACCTTCGGCTTCAGGAGTGCATCCTGCTTGGCAAGGGCATGGGCCCGCGCGAGGCGTTGCCCCAGTCGGTAAGTGCCGCCGTGCTGGAGGCGGTGATCGGAGCGGTCTACCTGGACGGCGGCCTCGAGGCGGCCCGGGCCCTGGTGCTTCCGCTGCTGGCTCCCCGCGTGGAGCAGGCCAGTCGCACCGGACACCAGTACAACTTCAAGAGCGTGGTGCAGCAGAGCCTGCTCTCGATGGGCATGCCGGCGCCCGCCTACGTGGTGCTTGACGAGAAGGGGCCCGACCACGCCAAGTGCTTCGAGGTGGCGGTGGTGAGCGGCGAGCGACGCTTTCCCGGCTGCTGGGGGGCGAGCAAGAAGGCGGCCGAGCAGCTGGCGGCCCTGGCGGCGCTTCGGGAGCTGGGCGTGATGGATTCCGACGAGAGCGGTCTTGAGATCATCCGACGGCCAGGGGCCAAGGCCAGCGACGGGTCTTGATGGCGGCGAGCAGCCGATCCACGCATCGGGCTGGGGGAAGACCGGAGTCCACCGTGAGGTCGGCCAGGCTTCGATAGAGCGGCAGGCGAGCGGCGCCCAGTCGCCGGACCTCCTCGCGATCATCCTTGGCCAGTACCGGGCGATCGCCTCGAGCACCGGCGAGCCGGCGCAACAGCTCGGCAGGTCCGGGATCCAGCAGTGCCACCATGGCGCGGCCACGCGACTGCGCCGTCCGGATGGTCGCCGCAGCGGCTGGGGCGGTGGGCGTTCCTCCGCCAAGGCTGATCACGCCGTGCCCCGCGTCCAGCACCATGCCCAGCGCGCGGGCTTCGGCCTGCCGCCAGCCGGCCTCGCCGTGCCGCTCAAAGGCCTCGTGCACGCTCGAGCACTCCAGCAAGCCCAGCGTGTGCGGATCCAGATCGGTCCACGTGACCCCCGCTGCCTGGGCCAGAGCCCGACCAAGCGTGGTCTTTCCCGAGCAGCGAAGTCCGATCAGGAGCAGGGGGCCGTGGGCCACGCGCGGTCAGCGGGTCCGGATGGCCCGGCCCACGCGACGCTTGCGGTTGATGATCTTGCGGCCCTTGCGGGTGGCCATCCGAGCGCGGAAACCCACCTTGCGGACCTTCTTGATGCGGCTGATCTTGTGTGGGTAGTGCATGGACGGCTCCTTCGAGGGCCGAGCAGGATAGCGGAACCCCGGTCGGTCCTCAAGCGGCCGGATTCAGTGGGCTTCGTGGCGCACCACCCGGCCCTCGACCATGAAGATCACGTCCTCGGCGATGTTGGTGGTCATGTCGGCGATCCGCTCGAACCGCTGGGCGATGGTCAGGATGTCGATGGCCGACTGGGCCGTCTCGGGGTGTTGCGGAATCTCCTCGCGGCCCCAGATCAGGATCTCCTTGTACAGGTCGTCCACGCGCTGGTCGCTGCGGCGCACCTGCCGGCACAGGGCCGCATCCTCGTTGGCCAGAGCCGCCAGCACGTCGCTGAGCTGGGTACGGGTGGCGAACGCCAGGTCGGTCATGGCGGGCGGAAGCGCCAGCGTGTCCATGGCGCTGACCTTGATCAGCTTCTTGGCCACCCCACGGGCCAGGTCCGCCACGCGCTCCAGCTGTCCGCTGATGCGGATCACCGCCAGAATCAGGCGCAGGTCACCCGCAACCGGCTGGGCCAGCGCCAGAAGCCGCATGCAGTCGGCCTCCAGTTCCAGTTCCATGCGATCCACCTCGGCGTCGCCGGCCTTCACCCCCTCGGCCAGCGAGAGGTCGCCGTCGATCATGGCCTCGATCACCTGCGTGACCCGCTGCTCCACCGCCGCCCCCATCGCCAGCAGGTTGCGGCGAAGCTCCACCATCTCGTTGCGCAGGTCGACGGCCATCGCGGGATCCTTCCTCGCTCAGCCGAATCGACCGGTGACGTAGTCCTCGGTCTGCTTGCTGCGCGGGTTGGTGAAGATGGTATCCGTCGGGCCGCACTCCACCAGCCGGCCCTCGAAGAAGAACGCGGTCTGGTCACTCACCCGGGCCGCCTGTTGCATGTTGTGGGTCACGATCACGATGGTGAACTGGCTTCGAAGGTCCCGGATCAGGTCCTCGATGCTGGCGGTGCTGCGCGGGTCCAGGGCCGAGCAGGGCTCGTCCATGAGCAGCACCTCGGGTCCCACGGCGATGGCCCGGGCGATGCACAGTCGCTGCTGCTGCCCGCCCGAAAGCCCCAGCGCGCTCTGGTGCAGGCGGTCCTTCACCTCGTTCCAGATGGCGGCCGCCCGAAGGCTCTGCTCGACCAGGTCGTCCAGTTCGGAACGGCTCATGTGCCGGTGCAGCCGCGGGCCGAAGGCGATGTTGTCGTAGACGCTCTTGGGGAACGGGTTGGGCTTCTGGAACACCATCCCCACGCGGCGACGCAGTTCCACCAGGTCGCGGGCGGACTCGAGCAGGCTCTCCCCGTCCAGCGTGAGTGCGCCCTCGGCGCGAGCGCCGGGAATCATGTCGTTCATGCGGTTGATCCACCGCAGAAAGGTGCTCTTGCCGCAGCCGCTGGGCCCGATCAGGGCCGTCACGCGCTCGCGCGGGATGGTCAGCGAGAGGTCCTGGATGGCGTGATGGCTGCCGTACCAGGCGTGAAATCCGGTTGCCACGATCGAGGCCGTCGGCGTCTCCTGCGCCGCGTGGCCGCCGTGCTGCGTGGTGGGCCGCGGCACGGCGTGGCCGGAGTGGGCTGGAAGGGTCATGGGGCGGAGCTCCTCTGCAGTCGGATGCGCAGGTAGATGGCCAGGGCGTTGAACGAGAGCAGGACCGCCAGCAGCACGATGATGCCCGAGGCGGCCAGGTCATGAAAGGCGGCCTGCGGGCGGCTGGCCCAGCTGTAGATCTGGAAGGGCAGCACGGTGAAGGGGTCCATCAGGCTTTCGGGCGTGGAAGCGATGAAGAGCGGGATCCCCAGCACCAGCAGCGGCGCCGCCTCGCCCACCGCGCGGCTCATGGCCAGGATGGCACCGGTCAGGATGGTCGGGGCCGCGGCCGGAAGCGTCACCTGCCAGGTGGTCTGCCAGGGCGTGGCACCCAGCGCCAGACTCGACTGCCGCAGCCCGCGTGGCACCGCGCGGAGTGCCTCCTGCGAGGCGATGATCATGATCGGCAGGATGACCAGCATCAGCGTGAGGCCGCCCGCCAGCACGCTCTGGCCCAGCGGCAGTTCCAGGTGGAAGAAGCTCTCGGGATCGCCCAGCACCACCGGCGTGCCGTCCGCGGCGCCCACCAGGCCGAACATGCGGCCGAAGGCGGTCAATCCGATGATGCCGTAGACGATGCTTGGCACACCCGCCAGGTTGCGCACGTTGAGCTCGATGAAACGGTTCAGGCGGCTGCGGCGAGCGAACTCCTCCAGATACACCGCCGTGGCCACGCCCAGCGGCAGGCTCAGCAGCATGCATGTGGCGCACACCCAGATGCTTCCGGCCAGCGGCGCCAGGATGCCGGCCCGCTCGGGCTTGCGGCTGGCGTATGCGGTGAAGAAGTCCCATCGCAGGCCCGGCACGCCCTGCACCAGCACGCTCGCCAGCAGCACGGCCAGGGCCAGCACCGCCACGCTGGTGCAGGCCAGGCACAGGGCCAGGAACAGGCGGTTCTGCAGCAGCCGCGAGGCGGCGGCGCGCGGCGTGCCGGTCATTCGTATTCCTCCCGGAACCATCGCAGCAGCACGTTGCCCGCCATGGTCAGGGCCAGCGTGATCGTGAAGAGCACGGCCGCCACCGCGTAGCTGGAGAGGTTCTCCACGCCGAACGCCGGCGCGTCGCCCAGGAAGATCTGCACCATGTACGCCGTCATGGTCTGCGTCTCGCTGGCCGGATTGAACGTGAGCTGGGCCAGGCCGCCCGCCGCCAGGGCCACGATCATGGTCTCGCCGATGGCCCGCGTGATGGCCAGGAAGAAGCTGGCCATGATCCCGCTGAGCGCGGCAGGCACGACCACGCGCACGCTCACGTCGAACCTGGTGCCGCCCAGCGCCTGGGCACCTTCGCGCAGGCTGCGCGGCACGGCCCGAAGCGCATCCTCGCTCAGGCTGGTCACGATGGGCAGGATCATCACGCCCACCGCCAGTCCCGCGCCCGTGGCGTTGTAGCCCGGGAAGACCGGGCGTCCGAACGCGGCCGTGCAGAGTGCCTGCAGCCCCGGCGTGATCACCATCAGGGCGAAGAATCCGTAGACCACGGTGGGCACGCCCGCCAGCACCTCGAGCACGGGCTTGAGCGTGGCCCGGACGCGCGGCGGCGCGTACTCGCTCAGGTACACCGCCGTGACCAGGCCCACGGGCAGGGCAAAGGCCGCGCCCACCGCCGTGACGAGCATGGTGCCGCTCACGAGCGGCCAGACCCCGAAGTGCTTCTCCTGGCCCAGCAGCGGGCTCCAGGTGGTCCCAAGCAGGAAGTCGGACAGGGTCACCTCGGGCAGCCGGAGGAAGTTGGCGGTCTCCCAGGCCAGCGTGACCACGATGGTGGCTGTCGTGAGCACGCTGAACACCGCCGCCGCCAGCAGCAGCCCGCGAATGAGCCGCTCGCGGGCATCGCGCAGCGAAGCTGGACGCGTCGTGCCACGACGCGCCGCGCGCACGGCCAGCTCGCCCGGCGTGGCGGGGGTGGCGTTCATCGGTACACCTCCAGCAGCGTCCCGCGAGCCTTGTCGCCACCGGGGGTCAGGAACTGGGTTCCGGTGCGACGACTTCGCCAGTTGGCCCGCACCCGTTCCATGATCTCGTCCGGCAGGTTGGTGTAGTCCACGTCGGGAACCAGCACCGGGCACTCCTGCAGGTAGAAGTCCATGAAGGCACGCACGTCGGCCCGCTCGGCGCTGCGGCGATTCACGTAGACCAGCAACGGGCGGCTGAACGGCACGTAGGTGCCGTCGATGATCGTCTGGTCGCTCGGGATCACCGGGCCCGCGCCGCCGTCGATGGGCACGGCCTTCACCTTGTCGCGGTTCTCCACGAAGTACGCGAAGCCGAAGAACCCGATCGCGTCGCGGTCACCGGCCACGCCCGTGACGAGAATGTTGTCGTCCTCGCTCACGCTCATGTCCGATCGCGTGGTGCCCTTGCTGCCCACGACCACCTCGCGGAAGTAGTCGAAGGTGCCGCTGTCGGTGCCGGGGCTGTACACGCGGATGGGTCGGTCGGGCCAGGCGGGATCCAGTTCCCGCCAGGTTCGGGCGGTGTCCTTCGAACCGTAGATCCGCCGGATCTGGTCCACGTTCAACTGCTTCACCCAGTCGTTGGCCGGGTTCACCACCACGCACAGCCCGTCATACGCCACCGGCAACTCGATGAACTCGACCCCATGGTCGTGGCAGATCTTCACCTCGGTGGCCGTGATCGGACGGCTTGCGTTGGACACGTCGGTGAGGCCCGTGCAGAACCGCTTGAAGCCGCCGCCCGTGCCGCTCACGCCCACGGTCACCCGGACGCGGCGCGCCACTCGGGCGAACTCCTCGGCCACCGCCTCCGTGATCGGATAGACGGTGCTGCTGCCATCGGCGCGGACTCTTCCCCGAAGGGCGTCCAGATCCGGCGGGTCGGCGGGGCCCAGGGCCAACAGCAGTGGCAGCAGCACAAGAAGCGGTCGCAGCGGCATTCGGAAGGGCGGCACGGCCACGGCCAAGACTCCCCAATGCGTGTTAAGAAATGGTTCAGGCATCGTGGGCTCAGGCGAATTTTGAGGACGCCGGGGCCTGAGGCTCCATCGTGGGCCCGGGCTGGGCGGGAAGCCGAAGGGTGAACACGCTTCCCTTGCCCACGGTGCTCTGCACCGAGATCGTGCCGCCATGAAGCATGGCGATGTGCTTCACGATGGCCAGTCCCAGGCCGGTGCCGCCGCCTTCGCGCGTGCGCGCGGTGTCCACGCGGTAGAAACGCTCGAACAGGCGCGGCAGGTGGCGGTCCGGGATGCCCGGCCCGTTGTCGTGCACGGTGATGGCCACGAACCCGGCGTCCGCGCGGGCGCCCAGTTCCACCATGCTGCCGTCGGGTGCATAGCGGATCGCGTTGCTGACCAGGTTGCCCACCGCCTGCTCGGCCAGCAGCGTGTTGGCGTGCACCTGCAGCCCGGGCTCGGGCCGCCGCTCGATCCGGATGTTGCGCGCCTCGGCGGCGGGTCCCAGCTCGGCCTCCACCCAGTCGAACAGGCTCGCCACGTGGACCATCCCCATCTCGATGCGCTCGCGTCCCGCGGGGCTCTCCACGAAGGCGAGGGTGAGCAGGTCCTCGACCAGTGCACCCAGCCGCGAGGCGTTGCGGTGCACGATGTCCAGGAACCGGCGGGCCACCTGGGGCTCCTCCATGCCCACCTGGAGCAACGTCTCCACGTAGCCGCGGATGTTGGTGATGGGCGTGCGCAACTCGTGGCTCACGTTGGCCGCGAAGTCGGCGCGCATCCGATCCAGCGAGCGTGCGGCCGTGACGTCGCTCAGCAGCACCAGGCCTCCGGCCATGCGCCCGACCTCATCGGTCACGGCGGCCACCACCGCCTCGGCCACCAGTCCCGGCGCGCCGGGGGGCTCGATGTCCGCCTGTCTCCGCTGACCCTGCGCAAAGGCGTCGCTGACCACCTGGTTCAGGGCCGGTGAGCGCGTGCACTGCTGCAGCAGGCGACCGCGTGCGGACCCGGGATCGAATCCCAGCAGGCGTCCGGCCGTCTCGTTGGCCACCAGCACCCGCTGCTGCGCGTCCAGGATCACCAGCCCCTCGCGCAGGGCTTCCTCCAGGATCCGGCGACGAAGCCGCTCGCCGCCCAGGTGCTCGCGGACGTCACGCAGCATGCCGGCCAGGTCCGTGGCGGCGCTTCGGAACGCCGCCAATCCTGCGGACACGTGCATTGGAAGGGCTGCATTGCGGTCCACACGCGCCAGTCTGTGCATGGCCGCGGTCATGCGGTGCAGATCCCGCTGGAGCCGCCACGCCCAGAGCAGCCACGCGACGCCGCCGACGGCTCCCACGCCGGCGGCCCAGGCCGGTCCGAGCAGCAGCCACGTCACCGCCACGCAGGCCGTGGCGAGGGCGGGAGGCAGGATGATCGGATGCGCCAGAAGCTTCATTCCACCGGGGCGGTCTCGCCCTCGGCAAAACGATAGCCGACGCCGCGGACCGTCTCGATGAAGGTGCCCAGGTCACCCAGCTTGCGCCGCAGCGCCGTCATGTGCACATCCACGGTGCGGCTCGAGAGCACCACGTTGCGGCCATGCACGGCGGCGATGATCTGGTCGCGGGTGCGCACGAATCCCGGACGCTGCACCAGAAAGTGCAGCATGCCGAACTCGGTCAGCGTGAGGTCCACGGGCTTGCCGTCCACGTGGGTCACGTGTCGTTCGGGATCCACGACCAGGCGGCCGTTTGCCAGCTCGGTGCGCTTGGTCGCCGAGGGCGAGGATTTTCCGTCGCTGCTGCGTCGCAGGACCGCCTTCACGCGGGCGACCAGCACACGCGGGCTGAACGGCTTGCTGATGTAATCGTCGGCGCCCAGCTCGATGCCCGAGACCACGTCGCTCTCGTCACCCTTGGCGGTCACCATGACCACGCCGATCCTGCGGTGCTCGTCGCTCGCCCGGATGCGTCGGCAGATTTCCAGTCCATCCAGGTCCGGGAGCATCAGGTCCAGCAGCACCACGTCGGGTGGTGACTTTCGGATCGCCTCGATGGCGGCCTTGCCGCGGTGCTCCACGGCGGTCTCGAAACCCGCCCGCTGCAGGTGGAACTGCATCAGGTCCGCGATCTCACGCTCATCCTCCACGATCAGCACGCTTGGACGCGACATGTCGATCCATTATGCCGGGTTCAAGGGCACGATCATGTGCGCTCCACGGAGGGATCGGTGAAGATTGCGTTCAGGTGCGCGGCAGGCACCAGAGTCCGTCGCGGTGGCGCATCGGTCGCTGGGGGCGGGTGACCGCCGGCAGCGTGATCGGCACCCCGTCCCACGCCAGAAGGCCAAGAACCGCCATCTCGGCGGCCTCCCGGGCCTCGATCGGCACATCGCGGGATGCCGTGGATTCGACCGTTCGAGGCTGCACGGCCCGGGCGATGCTGGCCGAGAGCGAGCGATTTCGTGCACCACCGCCCGCCAGCAGCACCCGGGCTGCAGGAGGCGTGCACGAGGCAATCGTCTCGCCGATGCAGGTGCCGACGGCGTGGATCACGGTTGCCAGCAGGTCCGGACCGGTCAGGAGTGCATGGCGGGCGAACCAGGTCAGGCCCTCGTCGCCCGAGCCGAGGGAGCGTCGTCGTGAAAGGGCGACTCGGAGTTCCCCGAGAAGATCATCGGCAGCGAGGGTGTCCGCACGGCCCAGGGCGGCGTGGCGACCGTCGGGGTCATAGGGCAGGTCGAGCGCCGCGTGCGCCGCTGCATCGAGCAGGTGGTTGCAGGGACAGACGTCCATGCCCTGGATCGCCTCCGGGCCGGTGCTCGACTCGGGAAGCAGCGTGACGTTGCAGAAGCCACCCAGGTTCACCACGGCGGTGGGGTGGTCCCCGCGAAACAGGATCCAGTCCGCCAGCGGCGTGATGGGAGCG
Source organism: Planctomycetota bacterium (assembly GCA_046048055.1). Lineage (GTDB taxonomy): Bacteria > Planctomycetota > Phycisphaerae > Phycisphaerales > SM1A02 > SYAC01. Next base: position 4,391 of record JBJOGW010000009.1, on the reverse strand, counting down.
CCCTGGCCACCGGCCGCCAGGTCGGCACCGCGCAGGTCGCTGGCCACGGCGCAGCCCAGCGCCTCCGCCAACGGCCACGGGTGAACCAGTTGCCACGAGAGCGGTGGCGCATGCATGACGGTCTGGCCGTGCATGGCCGCCAGGTCCACGCGCCGGCCGCCCGCCAGCCGTCTTGCAGCCTCGGCATGCAGCCTTCCAAGGGCCAGGGCCGTCGCGGCGATGGTGGCGGCATCCATGCGATCGCCGCTCGCCATGGCGCGAAGCGGTGCACGCAGCTCGCCCAGGTCGGTGGTGGCATGGGCCAGGACGCGCACGCGCATGGAGAGCCCGGAGCCTTCGGCCTCCACCATTGCCGCGTCCAGCGCGTCGAGGCTGGTGCCGGTCATGAAGCCCATGGCAACGCGCATGGCAGCACGGTGTCCGGGAGTGGTTCGGCTGTCAAGGGCCGTGCGGACGGGGGGCGAGCCGCTAGCCTTCATCCATGCTCAAGCGGATTCTCGTGACCGGCGGCGCCGGATTCCTCGGCTCACACCTCTGCGAACGGCTGGTGCGTCAGGGGCACGACGTGATCTGCCTGGACAACTTCTTCACCAGCCAGAAGGGCAACGTGGAACACCTGCTCGACTTCCACAATTTCGAGCTGGTCCGGCACGACGTGGTGGACCCGTTCCGATTCGAGGTGGACGGGATCTACAACCTGGCATGCCCGGCTGCGCCGGGCCACTATCAGTACAACCCGATCAAGACCATGAAGACCAGCGTGATGGGCGCCATCAATGCGCTGGGACTGGCCAAGCGTGTGCGGGCGCGGATCCTGCATACCAGCACCAGCGAGGTCTACGGGGATCCGGACGTGCATCCGCAACCCGAGAGTTATCGTGGCAACGTGAACCCCATCGGTCCGCGGGCCTGCTACGACGAGGGCAAGCGAGCCGCCGAGACGCTCATGTTCGACTACCACCGCCAGCATGGCGTGCAGATCAAGGTGGTGCGGATCTTCAACACCTACGGCCCGGTCATGCATCCCTTCGATGGGCGCGTGGTGAGCAACTTCATCCGGCAGGCCCTGGCGGGCGAGGACATCACGCTCTTCGGCGACGGCAGCCAGACGCGCAGTTTCTGCTACGTGGACGACATGATCGACGCCCTGGTGGCCATGATGGAGTCCCGCGACGGATTCACCGGCCCGGTGAACGTGGGCAACCCCGATGAGTTCACGGTGCTCGAGCTGGCGCAACAGGTGGTGAAGGCTGCCGGAAGCCGCTCCACGGTGAGCACCGGGCGACCCCTGCCGGCCGATGATCCAGCACGGCGTCGCCCGGACATCACACTGGCCCGGAAGGAACTGGGCTGGGAGCCCAAGGTGCCCTTGGCGGAGGGTCTGCGGCGAACCATCGAGTGGTTCCGCACCATCCAGTTGTCCGACTACCGGCCCCCAACTCCCAACTACTGATCCGGAGACGGCTTGCGGACGGACAAAATGTGTCCGAAAAAGGGCCGTGGCCGCGGTCGATGATGGTTTCCATCACTAGGCTGCAGGCCGAAACGGATACCCTAAAAAGTACCGAACATCGGGTTGACCAGCCGAAGTGAATCGGGTACGAACATCACCCGAACAAAGGTCGGTCAGAACCACACGCACTCGGTCCGCAGGTCGCGGGCCACAACAGGGCCCTCGAGCCCAGCCAAGGAAGGTCAAGCATGGTCGCTCCAGTCAACGCAAAGGATGGCACCCGCACCACAGCTACGGACGGCAAGGGCTCAAAGCCTGCCGTCGCCGCAGCCTCGGTCGCCAACGCACCCCGGACGCCAGCGGGGCCCACGGGCGCTCCGGCCTCCGCTACAACTCGCCCAGCAGTGGCGGCGGCGATCTCGTCGATCCCGGCCCCCGCCGCTTCGGAGAAGCCATCCATGAGCAAGACCACCGTCGAGGCCAAGCCCACCACGAGCACCGCTGACCACAAGGCTCGCCTCAAGGCCATCGAGCAGGCCATGGGCCAGATCGAGAAGGCCTACGGCAAGGGCAGCATCATGCGGCTTGACAACGATGACGTGCCCGTGATCCAAGGCGTGTCCACCGGCGCGCTCAGCCTCGACCTGGCCCTCGGCGGCCGCGGTCTGCCCAAGGGTCGCGTGATCGAGATCTTCGGACCGGAGTCCAGCGGCAAGACCACGCTGGCTCTCACCGTCATCGCCAACGCCCAGAAGCATGGCGGCGTCGCGGCCTTCATCGACGCGGAGCACGCGCTGGATCCGTCCTGGGCCAAGCGGCTCGGTGTCAAGCTGGACGAGATGCTGGTCAGCCAGCCCGACACCGGCGAACAGGCACTGGAGATCTGCGAGATGCTGGTCCGTTCCAATGCCGTCGACGTGGTGGTGGTGGACTCGGTGGCGGCGCTCATCCCCCGGGCAGAGATCGAGGGCGAGATGGGCGACAGCCATGTCGGCCTGCAGGCCCGCCTCATGAGCCAGGCTCTCCGCAAGCTCACCGGTGCCATCGCCAAGAGTGACTGCATCGTGATCTTCATCAACCAGCTCCGCGAGAAGATCGGCGTCATGTTCGGCAGCCCCGAGACGACCACGGGTGGCCGTGCGCTCAAGTTCTACGCGTCCGTCCGAGTCGACATCCGCCGTATCAGCCAGATCAAGGAGGGCGACCGTGCCGTGGGCAACCGTGTACGGGCCAAGGTGGTCAAGAACAAGATCGCGCCGCCGTTCCGCGAGGCCGAATTCGACATCATGTTCGAGGAGGGCATCTCCATCTCGGGTGACGTGCTCGACATGGCGGTGGCCGAGGGCGTGGTGGACAAGGCTGGCGCGTGGTTCAGCTACAAGGACACCCGACTTGGGCAGGGGCGCGAGGCCACCAAGAGCTTCCTTCGACAGACGCCGGATCTGCTCGAGGAGATTCGCAAGGCCGTCATCGCCCACCGGCTGGCCAACCCCAATGGCCCGTTGAAGCCCGCCAAGGGTGCCGCCGACGACGAGTGACCGTCACGCTGTCGAGCGGGGCTCGGCAGCACGGTGTGCGGCGTGCCACACCCGATTCACATGGAGCCCCGGCCGCGCGACGGAGCGGCCGGGGCTTTGCGTTGCCATGATTCAGGGGGTCACGGGCCGCCTGCCTTCCGGATCGCCAGGTACTTCACGCTCAGGTACTCCCGCACCCCCCAGCGTCCGCCCTCCCGCCCGAAGCCGCTCCACTTCACGCCGCCGAATGGCGCGTAGGCGTTGCTCGGGGCCGCTTCGTTCACGCCGACCACGCCGCAGGCAAGTCTGCGAGCCACCGACTCGGCGGCGTCCGCTGGCCCGAACACGTACCCAGCCAGGCCCCACGGACTTGCGTTGGCCACCGAAACCGCCTCCTCGGCGCTGCCCACGGTCATGATCGGGGCCACGGGACCGAAGGTTTCCTCACGAAAGCAGAGCATCTCCGGGTGACATCCCGTGATCACGGTGGGCAGGAAGAAGCGGTCCGGCCGGTGCGGCAGCGAAAGCGTGTGCCCGCCCGCGACCAGCCGCCCTCCGCGGTCCAGCGCGTCCTGCACATGAAGGCGGACCTTGGTCACGGCGTCGTCGTGGATGAGCGGCCCCATGTTCGAGGCAGGTTCGGTCCCGGGTCCCACCACCAGTTGCGAGGCGGCCATCGCCAGGCGAGCGGCAAAGGGTGCGGCCAGACTTCGGTGCACCAGCAGGCGATTGGGACAGATGCAGGTCTGGCCGGCGTTGCGGAACTTGGCAGTCATGGCGCCCGCCACGGCTGCGTCCAGATCCGCTCCGGGCAGCACGATGAAGGCCGCGTGGCCGCCCAGCTCCATGGAGCATCGAACCACCTGGTCCGCGGCACCCCGCAGCAGCAGGCGTCCGGTCTCGGTGCTGCCGGTGAAGGTGAGCTTTCGAAGGCGAGGGTCCGCCAGCCAGGTCGAGGCGATCGCCGGCGCGTCGCCCGCGATCACGTTGAGCACGCCGGACGGCAGTTCGCATGCCAGCAACGCGTCGGCCAGCGCCAGCGCGGACAGGGGTGTCTCCTCGGCGGGCTTGGCCAACACCGCGCATCCGGCGGCCAGGGCTGGGGCCACCTTGCGGGCCAGCATGGCCAGGGGAAAGTTCCAGGGCGTGATGGCCGCGCAGACCCCGATGGGCTCATGCACGGCGATCGCTCCAACGTCGGTTCGATGCGGGTCCAGGTGGTCGTCCACCAGCCGCTCGGCCTGCTCCGCCGCGCTTCGAAGGTAGTCCGCCGCGTAGCGGACCTCGCCCTGCGACTCCTGGAGCGGCTTCCCGCTCTCCAGCGTGATCACGCGGGCCAGATCGTCACGCCGCGCCAGCAGGGTGTCCGCAGCCCGCTGCAGGATGGCGGCGCGGGTGGCGGTCGGGACCAGACGCCACGT
>JBJOGW010000008.1:0-9221 GCA_046048055.1 Planctomycetota bacterium | reverse complement strand
CTTCAGGAGGCCGAGGCCTGCCTTCGCGAGGCCATCGAGCTGGACCCCGAACACGGCGCCTGGCGCATGAATCTGGGCCTCACGCTGCAGGCACTGGGCCGCACCGACGAGGCACTGCGCTGCTTCGAGCTGGCCTGCGTTCAGTCGCCCGATCACGCGGAACCGCGACTTGCGGCAGCCGTGGCCGCCGCGTCGCTGGAGCGATGGGCGCTGGCGCTCAAGTGGAGCGAGGAAGCCACGCGATGCAAGCCGGACCTGGACGGCGGATGGGCATGCCGCATCGAGTCGCTGCGACGGCTGGGCCGACGTGAAGACGCCAGTCTGGCCTTCTACCTGGCGCAGCAGCACCTGGAGCACGCGCCCGCCTCGCTGCAGGCCATGGCCGAACTGCTCCTGGAGGAAGGCCATGCCGATCGCGCCGCATGGTGCCTGCGCGAGGCGATTCGGCTGGAACCCGCCCTGCCCCGCGTTCGGGTGCGACTCGCGCAACTGGCCGCCGACGGGGGGCAGCCGCACCGCGCCGTCGAACTGATGACCGAGGAGGTGCGGAAGCACCCCGGAGACGTGCAGGCTTGGGTGGCCTTCGGAGACCTGCTCACGCGGATGCGGCGCGGTCCCGAAGCCGCCGAGAAGTATCGACGCGCCATCGAACTGGATCCCGACCACGCCATCGCCCACTGGCGACTGGGCTCGCTGGCGTTGGCCGCACGACGCCTGGACGAGGCCTGCTCACTGCTCGATCGTGCCGTCGCGCTCGATCCCGACCAGGCTGTGCCTCGCGTGGAACTGGCCCACGCCCGGCTGGAACGGGGCGAGACCACCGAGGCCGCTCGTCTGCTGGAACTGCACATGGAACGCCATCCTCCCGAGGAGGACCCGCGTCTGCAGCACGTGACCGCGGCCATCGGGCTGGCGGAGCTGGCGCTGCGTGCCGGCCAGTCCGCCGCAGCGGCCCGAGTGCTCACGGCCTCGCTGCGTCATCCCACCTGCGCCAAGGATGCTGGTGTGCTGCGCAAGCTGGCCCTGGCCCGCTATCGCTGCGGCGATCTCGCCGGCGGTGATCAGGCCAGCCGCCGCCTGCACCGGGTGGATCCGTCCGATCGTGCGGCCGCCTACAACCTGGCGCTCTCCGCTCTGCAACGCGGCGAGTTGCCGGAAGCCCGCACGTGGATCCGTGCCGGACTGGCTGCGCACCCCCGCGACGGCGGACTTCGCAGGCTTCGAATCCGCCTGTGGATGCTGCAACTTGTCCGTCCGTGGCGGCGCACGACGGAGGGGCCGAACAAGGCCTGAGACGGCGGTTCAGCCGGTGGCGTTGGTGAAGGGAAGCAGGGCCATGTAGCGGGCCCGCTTGATGGCCTGGGCCAGGTCCTTCTGCTCGCTCGCGGAGAGCTGCAGACGCTTGCGGCCAAGGATCTTGCCGTTGCCGGTCATCATGCGACGGAGCTCATCGGCGTTCTTGTAGTCGACGGGGCCCTTCATGGTGCGACGCTCGGCTGGGGCGGTGAACTGGGACATGGGAGTTGGCGTCCTGGATCTCGGTTTCGAGAGCCCCCGACAGTCGGAGGCGACGAGCCATGTAGTGTAGAGCAAACCTCGACCCTCCGAAAGCCCATGCCACTCATCCTCTCCGACCTGCATCTCGGGCTCTCGCCGCTGGAAATCGACCAACTGGAGCCCCTCATCGAGATGGCCGACGAGCTCTGGCTCAATGGCGACACGGTCGAGTCGCGGCATCCCCGCTACCAGCCTGCCGCCGACCGGCTCTGGGGCCACCTGCAGGAGCGGGTGGCTCGCCGCGGCATCCCGCTGGTGCGACTGGCCGGCAACCATGATCACCACGACAACCTGCCGATGCACCGGCTTCTTTGCGAGGGCCGCGTGCTGGTCACCCACGGCCACGCATTCCTGCCATGCATCGCGCCGTGGTCGGTCTGGGCCAACGAGGCGGAGCGCCGTCATCGGGCCTTCCTTGCCGGCCTGCCCGAGGACGAACGCCGCTCGCTGCACGCTGCCCTGCATGCCGCCGCGGCGGCCAGCGAGGCGGCCTGGTCGGATCACGGTCGCGAGCGACGCCTGCACGCGGCCGCCATGCTGACGCGTCCGTGGGCCATCGCTGCCGTGCTGGCCACCTGGTGGCGCTGGCCCGGGCTGGCCGAGGCGTTCGTTCGACGCCACGCGCCTCAGGCGCGTCTGGTGGTGAGCGGACATTCGCATCGACGCGCCGTGCACCAACGCGGAACGCTCGCCATCCTGGACACTGGCAGCTTCAATCCGCCCGCCCGACCGGCTGCAGTGTGGGTGCGACCAGACCGGGCGGACTGGATCCCGCTGGCCAAGGTCGGCGGGCGCTACGACGTGGCGCCCGAGTCGCGGTGGAGACGGTTCAGCGTCTCCCGCATGGATTGACCCGCCGATCGCACGGCGGCCAGATCCACGCCGTGGCGGAAGCCCCGGCGATCCAGCAACTCCAGCAGCGACTCGGTGGCCAGGTTGCCCGGCGCGCCCGGCGCGAACGGGCAACCGCCCAGGCCCGCGGCGCTCGCGTCCAGGCTTCGCACGCCCAGGTCGAGGGCCCGCTCGGCACATGCCACCGCCCTCCCCGCCGTGTCGTGCAGATGCAGCGTCCACTGGCCGGGCGCGACCAGCGGCCCCATCGCCTCCACCAACGCGTCCATGTCGACGGGCTCGGCGGCCCCGATGGTGTCGCCCAGGTCCAGCTCGGTGCAGCCCATGGCCAGCAGCCGCTCTGAGACCCGTCGCACGCGTTCCCCGGACGTGGGGCCGTCGAACGGGCACCGGACCACGCAACTCACGTAACCGCGCACCGGCAGGCCCGCGGCCCGCCCTCCCACGACCACCGGACGCAGGCGTTCCAGGCACGCCTCCACGCCCACCCCCACGTTGCGTTGGCTGAAGCCCTCGCTGGCGCTCACGAACACGGCCACCTTCTGCGCCCGGGCCGCCAGGGCCGCCTGCAGTCCCCGCTCGTTGGGGACCAGCACCGAAAGCACCGTGCCAGGCACCCGCTGCACCCGCGCCATCACCTCGGCCGCGTCCGCCAGCTGCGGCACGCGACCCGGGTGCACGAAACTTGTCACCTCCACCTCGGGAAGTCCCGCCGCCACCAGCGCGTCCACGAACGCCACCTTGGCATCGACCGGAACGATGGACCGCTCGTTCTGCAGTCCGTCCCGCGGCCCCACCTCGCTCACGCGCACGAACATGCTCATCGCTTGCGCTCCTCTCGCTCCTCGCGCCATGCATGCCGGATCAGCAGCCCCGCCAGCACCGCCACGACCAGGGTGAGCAGGGCTGCCGCCACGAACAGCAGGAACTCCGGCTCCACGCTCATGCGGCACCCGGCAGAAACCTCAGTCCCGCCTGCACCTCGGCCTCGGACCAGTCGCCCTCGGCCGCCACACGCAATCGGGTCCCGGGTTCACCCATGGCGTATCGAACCATGGCAAAGGCCACCGAGGCGCTTCCGAGCATCGGCGCCGGCGCGCTGCTGGTGATGGCTCCCACCACGTCGCCCTCGCCCGTCGCCGGGTGCACCTGCGCCCCCGCCACCGGGATTCGCTCGTCCTGCATGCGCAGGCCCACCAGCCGCTGCTTGGGCTTGCCCAGGCTCTCCATGCGTGCCACCACCTCCTGACCGAGATAGCAGCCCTTGCGAAAGTTCACGCGGCGTGCCAGCAATCCGGTCTCGTGCGGCAGCGCCTCGCGTCCAAAGTCCACCAGAAACAGCGGCGTGCCCGCCTCGATGCGGGCCACGTTGAAGGCGTGCCAGCCCAGGGGCCGCACCACGGTGTCCTCTCCCGCGTCCAGCAGCGCGTCGAACACCCTCTCCAGGTCGGCCGAGGGCACGAAGAGTTCCACGCCAGGCACGCCGCACTGGTCGCGGCGGACCAACCGGGTCTCCGCGCCGGACACGGTTGCACGCATGCAACGCAGGTCCGTGGCGAGTGCCGACGGATCCACGCCGCACGCGGCCAGCCGACCGATCGCTGCCGCTCCGTGCATCGCCAGGCGTCCCCAGCTTGCGGTGGCCTCCGCCAGCGAGACATCCTCCGAGAACAGGAAGCCCTGAAGTTCCTGCACCGTGGATGGGGCCACGAACCGGTCCACATCCACCAGCATGCGGTCGCCGAACTCGGCCAGCAGCAGATCGGCCTGCACGCGACCCTTTCGGTTGAGCCAGAAGCTCTCGCGCACGCCGCCTGGCTCCAGTCCCTTCATGTCCTGCGTGAGCATGCGCTGCAGAAAGGCCACGCGATCGGCGCCTTGCACCTCGATCGTGCCCCGGTGCACGCCATCCATCACGGCTGTGCCCCGACGTACCGCCGCGTACTCCACCGCCGGTGATCCCACCTCGGCCGCCACTTCCACGCATGCCGTCGCGGCATCGGGGCCGTAGGGCATCCATGCCACGCCGGACTCCAGCGGTTCAGCGTGCTCCAGGCCGGAACGGGCCGCCTGCGTGACCGCCTGCCGCCGGCGCTCGTTCTCGAGGACCACGAACCGCTCCAACCGCGCTCGCAAGGGCGAGGGAATCACGCGGCGATGGTACGCCCCGCCACGGGACCTACGTGCCGCCCTCAAGCACCTGCAGCAGTTGCCGGGCGATCTGTTCGGCTGCATCGCCGCCGGGCATGCGCTCCAGTGCCGCGTGCATGCGATCCCGCGAGGGTCCGTCGGTCAGCAGGCTCTCCAGCAGCCGACCCATCCCGATCATGTTGGCCTCCGCGTCGATGGCATCCAGTGCGATCGCCGCAGCCCCGGCCTCGACCAGTTCACGCGCATTCTCGCGCTGGTGCAGGTCCTTGTGGAATGGGTACGGCACGAACAGGCATGGCACGCGATTCACTCGGGCCTCGGCCACGCTGTTGGCCCCGGCGCGCGACACCGCCAGGTCCGCCGCACCCCAGGCCAGTCCCATCCGGTGCAGGAAGGTCATCACCACCGCCGGCACGCCCGCCTCGCGGTAACGATCGCGGATCGCCTGCATGGCTCCCTCGTCCATGGATCCAGCCAGATGCAGCACCTGCCAGTCGTGCATCGCGTCCGCCTGACGCATGGCGAAGTGCGGCACGAAGGTGTTCAGTGAGGCGGCACCCTGCGAAGCCCCGGTCACCAGCAGCGTCCGCCGCGCCGGATCCAGTCCCAGCTCGGCGCGGCACGCCGCCGCGTCACCGGGGGCCATGGCTGCCCTGCGCACCGGAAACCCGAGCACCTGGCCGTCCCATCGAGGCAGCCCCCGCGTCGGCACCGCGCTCCACACGCGATCGGCACGTCGGGCGATCCAACGATTGGCCTTGCCTGGCATGGCGTCCAGATTCAGGATGGTCACGCCCAGACCCACGCGCCGCGCACTTCGCACCACGGGTGCCGCCACGAAGCCGCCCAGGCTCACCACCTCGCGAACGCGGTGGCGTTGCAATTCCCGCGAAGCGACCGCCTGCGAGGCTCGCCACGCCGATGCAAATCGCAGCAACTTCAGCGGTCGCATCGAGGGCGGCTCGGCCGGTATCTGCACGAAGTCGGCTCCGGCCTCACGGAGCATGGTTTCATCAATGGCTCGTGTGCTGCAGAGAAAGAGCGGACGCACCTGGGGCGAGAGCGCGATCAGCCGCTCGGCCACGGCCAAGCCGGGGCTCAAGTGCCCTCCCGAGCCGCCGCCAGCAAAGGCAAGCAGCGCGGAGGGGGCGGCATCCCACTCAGGCATCGACCACCCGAGGCTCATCACACGGCTCGTCCGGCTCGAGCGTGCCCGCCATCTGCATGCCTCGGCGGCGCGCCTCGCTGGCGCGGGCAATCGAGGCCACCATGCCCAGACTCAGGGCCGTCAGGATCCATCCCGTTCCGCCCCGGGAGATCAGGGGCAGCGCGATGCCCTTGGTGGGCGCCAGGCCCGTCACCACGGCCACGTTGATCAGCGCCTGCACCGAAACCGTCAGCGTGAAGCCCATCGCCACCAGCGACTCGAAGTTGGTGGTCAGCGGCATCCACTGGGCGTCACCGCGAGCATCACGCACCCGCACGCTCGTGGTGGCGATGGCCATTCCCGAGAGTGCCAGCAACACGAACAGGCCCACGATGCCCACGGCGCCGGCCAGGCCAAGTTCCTCGCACGCGATGGCGTAGATGAAGTCCGTGGTCGCCTCGGGCAGATAGCCGAACTTCTGGATGCCGTTGCCAAGGCCTCGGCCGGGCAATCCGCCACCGGTGATGGCCGCCATGCTCTGGATGATGTGATAGCCCTTGCCCTGAGCGTCGGCGAACGGATCCAGATAGGCCAGGATCCGGTTCACCCGATACGGGCTGGTCACGATCAGGGCAACGAACGCGGCACCCGCCGCGGGAAGCAGCAACAGCACGTGCCAGAATCGCACACCTGCGGCGACCAGCATGGCCAGCGCCACCAGCATGATCAGAACCGCCGTGCCAAGGTCCTCCAACGCCACCACCGCGGCCACGGCACCGACTGCGAGAAAGGGCGGCACGAATCCGTGCCAGAACGAGCCCAGGGCTCCGCCTCGTCGGGAGCAATGCCACGCCACCAGCAGCGGCATGCCCCACTTGGCCAGCTCGCTCGGCTGCAGTCCGATCGGCCCCAGCGTGATCCACCGCTTGGCCCCGTTCACCTCGCGGCCCACGCCCGGCACATGCACCAGCAGCAATGTCAGCACGATAGCGCCCAAAAGCCAGGGCATCGGACTGGCCATGCCCCGCAGCGTGAACAGCCTTTCCACGGGAATCCGCGAGCCCACCCACAGGGCCACCACCGCGGCCACCGCAAACCAGGTGTGCCGACCCAGCAGCAAGGTCTCCAGGCTTGTGGCCGTGCCACTGGCGGTGGTCATGCTGGCGCTGTTCACCAGCACGGTGCCGGTGACCAGCAGGGCCACCACCAGGAAGACGAGTCCTTGACCAGGGCGCATCAGACCCGGTCATCGGCTTCCCGAGCCTTCATGGGCCCAAAAAGCGACATCGGTACCTCAGGTCGCACGTAGACTCGAACGCTCCCATGTCCGGTATCCCGGTCTACCTGGAAACGTTCGGTTGCCAGATGAACGAGCTCGATTCGGAGCTGGTTCGGGGCCAGTTGCAGCGGCTGGGCTACGCCTTCGTGGATCGGCCCGAGGACGCCCAGATCGTGCTGTTCAACACCTGCTCCGTGCGCGAGCACGCCGAGAGCAAGGCTTACAGTCGCATCGGGCTGGTCGGCAAGCGCAAGGCTGCCGGCGAACGGGTGCTGCTGGGGGTGCTGGGCTGCATGGCGGAGCGCGATGGCTTGGACATGCTGCGTCGGCACCCGCAGGTGGACGTGCTCTGCGGCCCGGGCGAACTGGACCGCCTGCCCGCCCTGCTGGATGCCGCCAGACGCAGCGAAGCCGCCAGCCAGGCCGAACGCGTGGCGCTGGCCGGCAATCGCTCCCGTCGCACGGCAACCCTGCATGCGGTGCAGGACGACCTGGAGACGCTGGACCTGTCCCGCGCCTTCGATCCCGATGCCGCGGGCCGGGCCCGCCACAGCGCCCAGGTGCGCATCACCCGGGGGTGCAACAAGTTCTGCACCTACTGCGTGGTGCCCTACACGCGCGGTGGCGAGGTGCATCGGCCTCCCGATCACATCGTCGAGGAGTGCAAGCGGCTGGCGGACGCCGGAGCCATCGAGATCACGCTGCTTGGCCAGACCGTGAACCACTACCGCTACGAGCATGGCCATGCGGTGACGGCGGATGGTCGTGAGGCCCCGCAGGTGGGTCCGGGGCTGGCCGCTTTCCGGCAGCCCCTGCCCCAAGGCCGCCAGATCACCACGTTCGCCAGGCTCCTGCAGCGGATCCATGATGAAGTGCCCGCCATCCAGCGACTTCGGTTCGTGACCAGCTATCCGCGCGACTTCGGGCCCGACGTGCTGCAGGTGATGGCGGATTGCCCCCGCATCTGCCGCTATCTGCACGCGCCCGCCCAGAGCGGAAGCGACCGCATTCTGGGCCTGATGAACCGCGGTTATACGCGGGCCGAGTATGAGGCCTTCGTGACGCAGGTGTTCCGGTACCTGCCGGATGCCACGCTTGCGGGCGACATCATCGTGGGTTTCCCGTCCGAGACCGACGCCGACTTCGAGCAGACCTGCACCCTGGTCCGTGACCTGCCGTTCAAGAACAACTTCATCTTCAAGTACTCGCCCCGCCCGGGCACCACGGCCATCGACCGGTTCCCCGACGACGTGCCCGACGCGGTGAAACGCCTCCGCAACAATCAGCTTCTGGCGTTGCAGTCACGAACCAGCGAGCGGGTGCATGCCGCGTGGGTGGGCCGCACCGTGGAGGTCCTTGTTGAGGAATGCGTGCAAGCCACAAGCACTCGTCAGGGTGCCGCCGGCGGCGTCGAGCTGCGATGGGAGCGACCACCCGCCACCAAGCCGGCTCTGCGAGGCCGAACGGCAGGCGATCTGATCGTGGCCCTGGATCCGGCCCCGGGACAGAATCCCGTGTCGATGGTGGGATCCATCGTGCCCGTCACGATCCGATCCGCATCAGCCCTGCTCCTTCATGGAGCGATCAGATAGTCCTGTAATATAACTGTTTTTGATTCAATATGATGGCATCAGGTCGAACTTCGGCCTGTCCGGATGCCCCACGGGCTCAAACGCACAAAATGCGGCTCACGCGGCTTTCGCTGGAACCTGCAGATCCAATTGTTCGGAATGACAGGTGGCTGGGCACTGGCCCCGGAGCCGCGTGGCTCCTCGGGTCGAGAGGGAGAAACGCCCAGCCGGACAACTTGATCCTCCTGAAGAGAGGGAAAGGAAAAGGCAATGAAGAGCCAGATGTTCGTTGGTGCGGCGCTGATCGGCATGGGCGTGACCTCGTCCGCGATGGCCACTGTGATCGGCAACCAGGTGTTCGGTGACTCGTACCTCGTGGTGGATGGCGTCAAGACCTACTCGGTGCTCGATGTCTACGTGAAGAGCGACAAGGCCACGGACGTCTTCTCCAGCGTGTACGGCGTCGCCTCCTACAAGGCCAACTGGACTCAGGTGCAGGGCCGTGACTTCATGCAGGACACCGGCAGCTCTTGGAATCCGAATTCCACGACCGCTGCCGCCTGGGACAGTTTCGTGACCACCGGCATGCGGACCCAGCAGGCCAGCGAGTACGGCGCCACGCCCATCGCCCTGACTGCGGACCCGGGCTTCAGCAACTTCAACA
>JBJOGW010000007.1:0-11903 GCA_046048055.1 Planctomycetota bacterium | reverse complement strand
GCCTCCAACCAGGCCTTCACGGCCTCGCCATCGGCCCGGGTGTCGACCGGAGCGCCCAGGCGCCAGCCCGTGGGCCCGCGCTCCAGCCGCAGCGTGCCGATGCCATCGGGCGTTCGAACCGTCGCCTCGATGCGATCGCTCTCGGCACCCGCGAGCTCGAAGAGCCTTGCCTCGAGCATGGCACCGGCGAGCGCGTCGAGCACACGTCGACGAAGCTCCGGCGACGCGGGTCCGCCCTGGCCTGCCGTGCGCTCGGCAATCCAGGCGAGCCCGGCGGGATGGCCGGCACCGATCAGCCAGGTGCGGCGGCCACCATCGACAAGCTTGATCGACAGTTCCGCCACAGGCTCCTCCATCCGGGCCGCGACCGGAATGTCGGCCATGGGCAGGCGGTACACCGGCGCCGCGTCCGAGGCCGCCGCCAGCAACTGACGAATCGCGACCAGGTCCGCCGCCTGACGAAAGGGCTCCTGCTGGAACCATGCATCGCCCTCGCGCTGCAGCACCAGGCCGACCGGACCACCGCGGATCTCGATGGAGACCACCTGTTGGGGCAGCACGCGAGCCAGCGGCTCGGGCCGCACCGACCATCCCGCCGGCCGCCAGGCCCGGCCCACGATCGCGGCCAGCAGCACGGCCGCGAAGGGGACCATCCATCGCGCCATGCGGCTCATGCGCGGCGCCTCCACCAGAGCACGCCCAGTCGAAGCCCGATCATCGCGATTGGCGGCAGCCACGCCACGGCGAACACACCTCGGCCCTCAGGTCGTGATCCCGCGGCGAATGCCTCCACCGGCTCGCCAGCAAGCCACCGCGCCGTGCCCACCAGCAACGCGCGGTTTCCTGGATGCGTCAGGCGCCCTCGACCATCCGTGACCGCGGCGCTCGAGGACAGCGGCCATGCGGCACCGCCAGCCATCGCCACGCGCTGATCGCCTCGGTCGGCCACCGCCAGCAACGGCACCTGCCGATCCGGGGTCATGCCCTTGCCCGCGGGCACCTCCAGGGTGCCACGCGTGATCACGCGCGGGTCATCCTCGACCCACACGCTTGGATCCGGCGGCACCTGTGCCACCACCTCGGACTGCACGTCCCGGACCGTCTCCACCAGGAGCGGCACCGGCGAGGGCCAGAGCGTCGCGTCCCATGCCAGGCCGCCCATGGGCCCGGACCCCGGGGCCACCTGATCCAGCCCGCGGCGCAGGGCGCGTCCAGCCTCGGAACTTGCGGTGAGCTGGACCACCATCGACTGCGTCCTCGCGGTGATGCCGAAGGCATCGAGCAGATTCGACCAGGGATCCGCCAAGCCGATGGCGGCGGCCACGCTCGGCGGCGCAAGCACCATCACGGGCTGGCCTTCCTTCAGCAGCCTGCGTGCAGCATCCAGTAGAGCCGCCTCGCTGGAACCGGGCTCGAGCGAACGACGATCCAGGGGTGGCACCACCAGCCAGACGCGCCGCGAGCCAGACGTGATCGCCGGTCGCGGAGCCTCCGAGGGATTCCAGGCCTGAACGCGAAACCTTGCCCCACGAAGGGCCTCGGCCATGAAGGCCAGATCCGATCCGGTCGGCGTTGCCTGCAGCGGGGACTGCGGCCACGCGTGCATCACCACGGCATCGCGGCGGGGCGCGCCGCGAGCGGACAGGATGGCATCCACCAGCACCCTGTCCGATGACTGGTCGGATTGCAGCAGCCGCCATGCCGGCACCGCGGCCACGCCCTCGGCTGCCACCAGCACCAGCACGGGAGGCGTGGCCATGGCCGCGGCGACCTCGGAGATGCGAAGCGGCGGAAGGCGATCGATGCGGTCCTGCACCCGACGACAGCGATCGGCCAGCGCGACCAGACCCCGTCCCGCCTCACGCTGGTCTCGAACCTGCGATCGCACCAGCTCATCCCCGGCCTCCTGCAGCAGCCCGGCCCACACGCGCATCTCCTGGGCCAGCCCGCGCCCCGTGCCCTCCCAGTCGCCCAGGGGCCGGTCGGACCCGGGCATGGCCGCCTCCTCGAAGGCGCGGCGCCACGATGCGTGTTCCGCCACGGCGCGCTGGATCGCGGCGGCCACGGCCCGCAACTGCGGACCGGCTCCGTCGGACCGCGCATCGGCCTGCCGGCGAACCGACTTGGCCAGGTCGCCCTGCGACGCCACGGCATCCAGCGCGTCGAGCGCCTCGGTCACGGCTTCCCGCCACGGCTGCAGCTCCTGGCGTTCGGCGGCCTCGATCCACTCCATCACCCTGGCGCTGTCGGCCGCCTGGTCCGGCGCCAGCAGGTCCACCTCATGCGTCTGCACGGACTGTCCGCCAGCCGTGACGCACGATGCCAGGCGCCGCATGGCCTGCCGAGCCGCGACAAGCTGCAGCGGGTCCGTGGCGGCGCCGGCACGCAGCAGAACGACGCGGGCGGGATCGGGCATGCCGGCCACGACCTCGCGGAGCGAGGGATCGGGCCACGCGGGCGCCATCGTCTGCAGATCGACGCGCGGCGAGACGACGCCGGGTCCCCGCAGCAGCACACCTGTCAAGGGCAGTGCCAGCCCGCAGAGCCCGACCGCCATGACGCGGGCCCGCCACCGCGCGACACGGCGCGGCTCGCGATCCGTGTCGCACCAGCGCGCGGCCAACCAGGTCAGCAGCAGGACAGCCGCCAGCATGGCGATCACGCCTCCCAGTTCGAACGCGCCGGACGCGAACTCCTGCACGCGACGAATGGGATCCAGCGCGTAGCCGGCAGCGCCCCACCATGGGTCACCGAGCACCTGCAGCGATCGTGCCGCAAACACCCATGCGCCCGCGCCCAGCAGGCCACTGACCATCGCCACCAGGCCCGATCGCACCGCCACGCCGGCCACCAGGCCTGCCGCGCCCCCGGCCATGCCCAGCAGCCAGAGGCCAAGCATGCCTCCCATCACGGACGCCAGATCCACCGGACCGCTCCAACTGGCCACGATCGCCTGCAAGGCCAGTCCCATCGCCAGTAATGCGCTCATGGCCGGAAGCGACAGACCAAGGCCCCAGACCGCGGCCGCCGGCCGATCCGGTGCCGCCAGCACCAGATCCCAGGTGCCGGCACGACGCTCGCCACTCACACGCGAGGCGCCGAGCATGACCGAACCGATCAGCACGCCCCAGGCCGCCACCGAGCATGTGGGCTCCAGGTTGATCGAGCCATGTGGCGGCGCGGAAAGCAGTGGAAGACCCGACAGCGCCGTGATCGCCCCGGCCACGCCGAGCACGCGACCTCCCGTGATCGCCTGCTGGGCTCCAAGTCGCGCCATGGCTGCGGCGGCGTTCACGCGGACTCCTGGGTGAGCCGTCGGAAGGCTTCCTCGAGCGGACCATGCTCGGCATCGAGCCGGCGCACGGCCACGCCGTCGCGCGCCAGGAACTGCGAGACGCGCCCGCGGATCTCGGGCGTGACGGTGCCTTCGGCCACCAGGGCGATCCAGGTGCCGTCCGCACAGGGCGTGCGCGAGAGGATCCGGAGTCCGCAGCCCTGCAGCGCGGCCTCGGCCCGAACCCCGTCGTCCACTTCCAGCTCCAGCCGCGCGCCCACACCCAGCGCACCTCGCACCTCGGCGGGCGTGCCGGTGGCGACCATGCGGCCACGGTCCAGAACCACCAACGTGTCGCACGCCGCCTCCACCTCGGCCAGCACGTGCGTGCTGAGCAGCACGGCGGTGGTGCCGCGCATCTGGCCCAGCAGCGATCGGAACTGCAGCACCTGCGCAGGATCCATGCCGGCGGTCGGCTCGTCCAGCACCAGCAGGCTCGGTCGGTGCACCATCGCCGCGGCCAGCCCGACGCGCTGGCGATAGCCCCGGCTGAGAGCGCCGCAGAGCCGCCTGCGCACCTCGCCCAACTGGCACTGGTCCACCACGGCTCGCACGCGCCCGGCGATGTCACACCCTGGCACGCCGTGCAGCCGTGCGGCCCATGCCAGGAAACCCTCCACCGTGGCATCGGCGTGGACGGGTGCCCGCTCCGGCAGCCAGCCCACGGCACGCCGGGCGCGATCGCCTTCGGCCGCGGACCAGACGGACGCCCCACCCACCCGCACCGAGCCTGCGTCGGGAGGCAGCACCCCCACCAGCATGCGGATGGTGGTGCTCTTGCCCGCCCCGTTGGGACCGAGAAATCCGCAGATGGAACCCGCCGCCACCTGAAGGCTCACGCCGGAGACGGCCGCACGGCCGCCGAAACGCTTGATCAGGCCTTCGGCTTGAAGCATGCCGGTCTCTTCGGTCGATGAGTGTACGGAAACCCACCCGCGCCCACCCTAGACTTTCAGCATGAGCCGCCAAGTCCAACCCTCGGGCACCTTCGACGCGGCGACGCTGCTGGAGGAACTTGCCGACGGGGTGGGCGTGGTGGACGCCAGTGGCGAGATCCTGTGGATGAGCGCGCGACTGGCGGCCCAGGATCCGGAGACGCTCCGCAAGTTCGCCGATGCGGCGCGCGAAGGACTTCGCGAGGCGGCATTGCCCCGACGCACCCAGATCCGGAGGATCCGGGCCAGCGGACGCAGTTTCGAGGTGTCAGTGTCACTGCTGCCCGGCGCCGAACCCGCGGATCGGGCCTTGGCCGTGCTCACCAACGTTTCACCCCGCCAGCGACTGCTGGACCGCGTGGAGTCGATCGATGCCTGCGGCGCGGCCCTGCTGGACCTGGACGCGGTGATCGTGAATCCGCTGAACGTGGCGGAACGCCTGCAGCTGATCGAGGGGCGCATCGAGCAGGGACTGCGCGACCTGTTCGGGGCCGCCAACTTCGAGGTGCGGCTGCTGGACCGCAAGACGCGCGTGCTGGAACTGGTGATCCACCGTGGCATCGAGCCGCTGGCGATCGGCGCGCAGATGCGGGCGGAGCCCGAGGGACACGGCATCACCGGCTGGGTGGCGGGCACCGGCGAGAGCGTGCTGTGTCGGGATCCGCAGCGCGATCCGCGGTACATGCCCGGCCTGCCGGGCTGCCGATGCTCGCTCACCTCCCCGCTGCTGCTGCATGACCGGGTGGTGGGCACCGTCAACCTGGAGAGCGGCGATCCGCGCGCCTTCGAGGAGGAGGACCGGCTTCTGCTGGAGCTGTACGGTCGCTATGTGGCGATGGCGCTGAACATCCTGGACATGCTCATCGTGGAGCGTTACACCACCAACCAGCGCGTGAGTGGAAGCGTGCGCGAGGAGATCGCGGTGCCGGTGAGGTCGCTGCGCGAGTCGCTCGATGCAGCAAAGGTGCTGGTGGGTGCCGGCGCGGCCGCGGAGAGCCTGCAGCAGCTGGAGCGGCACCTGGGGACGCTGGAGAAGCGGCTGCAGGCAGCCGCCGAGGGCTATCGCGGCGTGCTCGGCGTGGACCGCGTGGAAGGGCCGGCCGACGCCGACGCGATGCTCAAGGACCGGCGCGTGCTGGTGGTGGACGACGAACCGGGCATCCGCGAGGCGGTGTCCACCATCCTCGGTCAACACGGGGCCGCGGTGCAGGTGTTCGAGACGGGTGAGGCCGCGGTGGCGGGCATCGCCGCGGCGCGCGCGGCTGGCGCCGGCTTCGAACTGGTGATCTCCGACGTGCGCATGCCGGATCGCAACGGCTACGAGATCTTCCGTGCCGCCAAGGACGCCGATCCGGACATGCCCGTGATCCTGATGACCGGCTTTGGCTACGACCCGCATCACAGCATCGTGCGGAGCAGTCAGGAGGGCCTGCACTGCTTCCTGTTCAAGCCCTTCCAGGCGCAGCAACTGCTCGAGGAAGTGCAGAAGGCGCTGGCCACGCCGCCGGCCCGGGCCGCGGGCGGCTGAGTTCAGGCCGCGCGGTCGATCACCAGCACACGCTCGTGGCCCTCATGGTCACGCTCGATGGAGGCGAGCCGAAGGCCGGGGCAAGCCGCGAGCAGGCGCGTGGCCCCCGGTCCCTGGGAGGCCGCGATCTCCACCAGCAGCCGCCCCCGCGGACGCAGCCACTGGGCGGCGCCCCGCAACAGCGGCTCCACGATCCGAAGGCCGTCGGGACCGCCTCGAAGGGCCGACGCCGGCTCATGATCCCGCACGTTGGGCGCGCACCGGTTCCATTCGGCATCGCTCACGTAGGGCGGATTCGAGGTGATCAGGTCGAAGCCGCCATGGTCCGAGGGTTCAAGCGGCTCCCACAGGTCGCCCACCCGGAACTCGATGCGATCCGACTGCCCATGCCGGGCCGCGTTCCGCTGCGCCAGCGTCACCGCCGCGGGCACCAGGTCGGTGGCCACAACCTGCACGGCGACCGGCTCGCATGGCGGCTCCGTCACGCCCCGCCGAGGCGTGGTCAGTGCCGCCGTCAGGCTGACGGCGATGCAGCCCGAGCCGGTGCACAGATCCAGCACGCGCAGCGGGCCGCCACGTTGTCGGCACCACACCACCGCCTGTTCCACCAGCGTCTCCGTGGCTGGTCGCGGAATCAGCGTGCTGCGATCCACCAGGAAGGGTCTCGCGTGGAACCAGGTCTCCCCCACCAGGTACTGCACCGGCTCCTGATCACCCGCACGCTTGACCAACTCCCGGAGCCGGGCCAGTTCCAGGGCCGAGGCCGGACGGTCGGCTTCCATGTAGAGCCGGGTTCGCTCGCACGCGAGCACGTGGCCCAGCAGCAGTTCGGCGCAGACGCGGGGGCTGTCGACGCCGCGGGATCCCAGGAATTCGTCGATCCACCGCAGCAGCCGCCGCGTGGTCCATGGCTCGTGCACCGCGGGCTCGGAGGACGGGCTCATCGAGCCAGTCTAGGTTCCGCACGAGGGCCCAAACGCAGCAGGAAAAGGCCGCCGGGGCTATCATCTTTGCCCCCATGCCAAGCCAAGGAGCGACCATGACCGACGTGCAAGATTTCCTGGATGGTGTGGCTCGCGTCGTGCGGGATCGTGGCGTGTTCGGCGCGGTGGAGACCATGGACGGCCGACTGCGCTGCAAGGCGCGTGATGCCGCCGCCGAGGCGTGGTACGGCGTGGAGTGCGACGGGCAGGGCTGGGTGGTGAGCCTGAGCACCGCCGACCGCTGGCTGAGCGAGAGCATCGAGACGGACCTGCTGCACTTCGGCGACCCGATGGAGGAGCTGATCGAGGAGGAACTGGTGGAACTGGGCGGCGAAGGCCCGGTGGCTCCGCCCAAGCACTACCGCGCCGACGATCGCAGCTACGTCTTCCGCAGCACGGTGCCTGGCGTGGGCACGCGTCCCGACCCCGCCGGCGTGGAGCGGGTGGCCCTGTGGCTGCTGGCCTACGAGGCCGCCTTCCGAAACCTGGGCGACATGTCCGGCGGCCAGGAGGAATAGGCGTGGGCCGTCGCGTGCTGATGCTGGGATGGGAATTCCCCCCGTTCATCTCGGGAGGACTCGGCACGGCCTGCTACGGACTGACCAGGGCGCTGGACCGCCGAAACGTGGACGTGACCTTCGTGCTGCCCAAGCATGTGCAGGCCAGTTACGCCAGCCACGTGAACCTGGTGAGTCCGGGCGCGGCAACGGTGCACCCATCGCTTCCACCCCCCGCGGCCGCCGTGCAACCCCGCATTGCCGGTGCGGCCTCGGAGATCGTCCTGCCCACCGGGGTCCTGGAGGAACTGCGGACCACGCTCAGACGAGTCACCACGCTGGGCCTTCCCATGGAGGCGCCAGCGCCGTACAGCAGTTCGCTGCCGCCCGCGATGGTGCGCCTGGCCCTGGAATCCGCCCAGATGCGGCGCCTGCTGCGGCTGCCCGAGCGGCTGGATCCGGTCGTGCGGGCGGCGTTGCTGGGCGAACTGGCGGTGGCCGAGGCCGTGCCCGAGTCGGGCGGACGCGGCGCGACCGACTTTCACGCCCGCAGCAGCGACTACGGCGGCGACCTGATCGCCGAGAGCGAGCGTTACGCGCGCTTCTGCGTGGCGGCGGTGCGCGGCATGGACTTCGACGTGATCCACGCCCATGACTGGCTCACCTATCCGGCGGGCCTGGCCGTGGCCCGCATGACGGGCAAGCCGCTGGTGGTGCACGTGCACAGCACCGAGTTCGACCGCAGCGGCGAGCACGTGAACCAGCCCATCTACAACATCGAGCGACGCGGCATGCACGGCGCGGTGCGCGTGATCACGGTGAGCATGCTCACGCGCAACCTCTGCGTGAACCGCTTCGGCGTGAACCCCGACAAGGTGGACGTGGTCTACAACGGCGTGGACCTGGACCCGCGAATGGCCGGGCTGGAGCCGATCCGGCAAAGCGAGAAGGTGGTGCTGTACTTCGGGCGCATCACGATGCAGAAGGGACCCGAGTACTTCATCGCCGCCGCCAGGCGCGTGCTGGACGTGATGGACGGCGTCAAGTTCGTGGTGGCCGGCAACGGTGACCAGGCCCAGCGCATGATCGAGATGGCCGCCGCCATGGGCATCGGCAACAAGGTGCTGTTCACGGGCTTCCTGCGCGGCAAGGACATCCAGAAGGTGTTCGGCCTGGCGGATCTGTACGTCATGCCCAGCGTGAGCGAGCCGTTCGGCATCGCCCCGCTCGAGGCCATGGGCCACAAGGTTCCCGTGATCATCAGCCGCACCAGCGGCGTGAGCGAGATCCTGACCAACGTGCTCAAGTGCGACTTCTGGGATGTGGACGACATGGCCAACAAGATCGTGGCCGTGCTGCGACACCCGCCGCTGCAGCGCACGCTGCGCGACAGCGGCTATTTCGAGGTGCGCGGCATCACCTGGGATGGCGCTGCCGCCAAGGTGGAGGCGGTGTACGAGCGGGCCGCCGTGGCCGTGAAGGGGCGGTGAACACCCCGTCGCCGCGGCCTCCGTAGAATCGCGGCTTCCATGGGCCTCTTCTCCAAGCGGCGCAATGCCGTCCCGTCCGCCCGCGTCGCCTCGCCCGACGCACCGCCACAGGACCCGGTGCTGGAGGCGCTGATCCAGGCCAAGGGACTGGACCTGCTCAACCGCGCACGCGGCAACGCCAAGGGCATGCTCAGCGCGGCCTTCTGGTCGGACAAGCTGATGGAGTGGTCCATGAAGGACGAGGCCTTCAAGGTGCAGCTCTTCCGCTTCGTCGACGCCTTTCCCATGCTGAAGACGCCCGACGCGGTGCACGAGCATCTGGTCGATTACCTGACCCAGCCAGGCGTGAAGGCGCCGCCAGGCCTGGACCTGGGCCTGAAGGCGGGCGCCCTGGCGAAGGGCCTGATGACGAAGACGGTGAGCAGTCAGATCACCGGCATGGCGGGCAAGTTCATCGCCGGAACCGATGCCGCCAGCGCGCTGCCCAAGCTCAAGGCCATGTGGGAGCAGGGACTGGCCTTCAGCGTGGACCTGCTGGGCGAGGCCTGCGTGAGCGACGAGGAGGCCCATGCCTACCAGGGCAAGTACCTGGACCTGATCACCCACCTGCCCGACAAGGTGGCCGCGTGGCCCGCGAACCAGCGACTGGAGCAGGATCACCTGGGCCCGATTCCGCGGGTGAACGTGAGCATCAAGATCAGCTCGCTGCACGCGCGCACCGACCCGATCGACACCGAGGGCTCGATCCGCAGCCTCATGCAGGGTCTGCATCCCATCCTGGTGGCGGCCCAGCAGCACGGTGTGCTGATCAACTTCGACATGGAGCAGTTTGCGCTGAAGGATCTCACGCTGGAGCTGTTCATGCGCTGCTGCGAGGAGACCCCCTTCCACGCCGGACTGGCCATGCAGGCCTACCTGAAGAGCGGCGACGACGACGCCCGCCGCGTGGTGGAGTGGAGCAAGCGCACGGGCCGCGTGGTCACGGTGCGCCTGGTGAAGGGTGCCTACTGGGACTACGAGACCATCCACGCCGAGCAGCAGGGCTGGCCGAGCCCCGTCTGGCCGCGCAAGGCCATGACCGACGCCTGCTTCGAGCGCATGCAGCGCATCTTCCTGGAGAGCACGCCCAGGCATGGCGGCGAGGGCGGCGTGAAGCTGGCACTCGGCAGCCACAACGCGCGCAGCATCGCGGCCACGCTGGCCACCGCCGAGCGGCTGGGCCTTCCGCCCAGCGCCGTCGAACTGCAGATGCTGCACGGCATGGCGGACCAGCTCAAGGGCGCAGCCGCCGACATGGGCCTGCGCGTGCGCGAGTACGTGCCCGTGGGCGAGATGATTCCGGGCATGGCGTACCTGGTGCGCCGACTGCTCGAGAACACCAGCAACGAGAGCTGGCTGAAGGCGGGCTTCCTGGACAACGCCGATCCGGGCGTGCTGCTGGCCAGCCCGCATCAGGCGGCCGCGCCGGCCGAGACCGCCTCGGCGGCCGATCGCCACGCCCTGAGCGTGTCGCATCCCGACGTGGGCGACGGCAAGCCGTTCTTCACCGAACCGATGCGCGACTTCTCGAAGGCGCTGGTCAGGGAGGCGTTCGCCCGGGCAGTCGAGAACGCCCGTGTCCCACGCGTGCCGAATGACAACGCGGTGGCCCACGCCACCCATGATGTCTTCCTGCTCTCGAAGAGCTTCGCGGACTGGCGCGACGTGCCCGTCACCCAGCGCGCCGCCGTGCTGGTGAAGGCCGCGGCCGCCATGCGCGCACGACGCGATGAGCTGAGTGGCGTGATCATCCGCGAGAGCGGCAAGACCTGGCGCGAGGCCGACGCCGACGTGTGCGAGGCGATCGACTTCTGCGAGTACTACGCCCGCGAGGCCATGCCGCTGTTCGAGCGGCGGCGGCTGGGCCGCTTCGTGGGCGAGCTGGACGAGGTGATCCACGAGCCCCGCGGCGTGTGCGTGGTGATCAGCCCGTGGAACTTCCCGCTGGCGATCTGCTGCGGCATGACCGTGGCGGCGCTCGTGACCGGCAACAGCGTGTTGGTGAAGCCCGCGGAGCAGACCCCCGCCATCGCCAAGATGCTCTGCGAGATCCTGTGGGCCGCCGGCGCCCCTCGCTGGGCCCTGACGTTCATGCCGGGCCCGGGCGAGACGGTGGGTGCGGCCCTGGTCCGCGACCCGCGCGTGGCGTTGGTCGCCTTCACCGGCAGCAAGGCCGTGGGCCTGGACATCGTGAAGGCGTGCGCCGAGGTGGCCGACGGCCAGCCCTTCGTGAAGCACGTGGTGTGCGAGATGGGCGGCAAGAACGCCATCATCGTGGACGCCAGCGCCGACCTGGACGAGGCCGTGCTGGGCGTCCGGCAGAGCGCCTTCGGCTTCAGCGGACAGAAGTGCTCGGCGTGCAGCCGCGTGATCGTGGTCGAGAGTGCCCACGACCAGTTCCTGCACCGGCTGGTCGAGGCCACGCGCTGCCTGACGGTGGGTGATCCCATGCTGCCGGGCACCGACATCGGCCCCGTGATCGACGCCGATGCCGCGGCCCGCATCCGGAGCTTCATCGAGGTCGGATCAAGAGAAGGACGGCTCGAACTGCAGCTGCCGGTGCCGGACGGCCTGGAGGCGAAGGTGGGCAAGCCCTACGTGGGACCCGCCATCATCAGCGGCATCCGCCCGGAGCACCGCCTGGCTAACGAGGAAATCTTCGGGCCCGTGCTGGCGGTGATGAAGGCCCGCGACTTCGACGAGGCGCTGGCCATGGCCAATGCCACCCAGTACAAGCTGACCGGCGGCATCTACAGCCGCAAGCCCGCGCACCTGGAGCGCGCCAAGCGCGAGTACCGCGTGGGCAACCTGTACATCAACCGCGGCATCACCGGCGCCCTGGTGGGCCGCCAGCCCTTCGGCGGATTCGGCATGAGCGGGCTGGGCAGCAAGGCCGGCGGCGCCGATTACCTGCAGCACTTCACGGTGCCGCGGGCCATCTGCGAGAACACCATGCGCCGCGGCTTTGCGCCAGGGCTGGAGTGACGCTCCCTCAGCGGCCCTGCTCCACCAGGCCGGCGGCCGCAAGCGATCGGCATGCGCCGCGAAATCGATCGAGCAGGCGGTAGCCGATGGCCTCGGCCACATGCTCGGCGCG
>JBJOGW010000006.1:0-3985 GCA_046048055.1 Planctomycetota bacterium | reverse complement strand
GCGGATGAAGTTCCGTCCGAGGCTTGCACGCCGGTCGGCACGCCCAAGGCACGCGTGCCCTGATCCGCAGCACTCGAGGCACTGAGTGCCGTTCCGGACTGACCCACGGCCCGAACCGTGTAGTTGTACCTGGTCCTGACCACGGCGGACGTGTCCCGGAACACGCGAGCCGACGAGGTCGTGGTCCCCACCTGTGTGGCAGTGCCAGAGCCCCGCACCCGGTAGATCCGATACCCACGAGCACCGGGGACGGCATCCCAGGTCACCTCGACATGGTCGGCGCTGGTCTCGTCAGACGCCCGCACGCGGGCGGGAGCCGAGAGCGCGCGATAGCCAGCATTGGCGGCACTCGGCAAACTATCGCCGGAGGCGCCCAGCACGGCCCGCACCTGATAGTTGTAGATTGTGCCCGGTTCAGCCGAGGTGTCGGTGAAGGTTCGGGCGGTCCTCGCGGTCGAGCCCACCACGGACGCGGCGCCGCTGCCGATGGAGCGAAGGATCCGAAAGCCGGTCGCGCCCGACCCGTAGGTCCAGTCCACCTTCACGCCCGCCGTGGACGTGCCGTCAGCAGCCACCACGGCTGTGGGGGCCGAACCACTGGCGCGGAAACCCGTCACTCGGCTGCTGAACACCCCAGGTCCCGTGCCCGAGGGGCCCACGCCACGGATCGCATAGGTGTAGACGGTGCCGACCGCGGCGGTGCTGTCCGCAAACGAGGTGGACGTGGTCGTGGCCAACAGCGTGAGCGTGCTGCCCACACCGCGGTGCACCTCGTATCGCGCCGCACCGGTGACCGCGGCCCAGGCAAGGTCCACGCGGGCCGTGCTGGTGCCGCTGCTTGCCGTCAAGGTGGTCGGCGCCGCCAGTCCACGCCAGCCGGAGTTGGTGCCACTCGCGGCGCTCGCATCGGTGCCCGTGTCGCCGAATGCCCGAACCGCGTAGGTATAGATGGTGCCCGGCACGGCCGAGGTGTCCACGTACGAGGTGCCCGTGACCGATGCGATCTGCGCGGAGGCGGAGCCGACACCGCGGAACACCCGGTAGCCGTTGGCGCCGGTCGATGCGGTCCACGACAATGCCACGCCCGTCGTGCTGGCGCCGTCAGCGGCCGAGAGCGAGGCCGGTGCCGAGAGACTTCGCCAGCCCGTGTTCGACGCGCTCGGCAGGCTTGAGCAGCCAGCTTCCGCCAGCACGGCATAGGTGTAGAGCCTGCCAGGCACCGCTGAGGCATCGCTGAAGGCATTGGTGTCCGAGGTGCCGATCTCGGTGGACGCCGAGCCGATGCCACGGCGGATCCGGTAGATGGTGGCGCCCGGAACCGGGTTCCAGGTCAGGCCGATCGAGGCCGGGCCACCATCCGACGCCGCAAGCCCGGTGGGCGCCGTGATCGGACGGGCTCCGGTGTCCCCGGCGCTCGCGGCGCTGTCCAGAGTGCCGCCGGGGCCCTCCGACACCACGGAGTAGGTGTACAGCGCACAGGGGGCCGCGCTCGTGTCGGTGTACGAGGTGGCGGCCACGGTGGCGATCTCCGCCGGGGCACCGCCCTCGGAACGAAGCACCTTGTAGCGGCTCACGCCCGTCGCTGCAGTCCAGGTCACGGTCACGCCGGTGGCCACGGTGCTGTCGGAAGCTGCCACGGCGGTGGGCGCCGAGACGCGGCGGTATCCAGTGTCCACGCCGCTCGAAGCGCTTTCATCCGTGCCGCTCACGGCCCGAACCGCGTACGTGTAGACGGTGCCCGGCACCGCCGTGGAATCCGTGAAGCTGGTGCCGGCGCTGGTTCCGATCAGCGTGCTGGCCGAACCCACGCCTCGCAGGATCCGGTACGAGTTGGCCCCGGCCGATGCCGTCCACGACACGGTCACGCCAGAGGTGCTGGCACCATCCGTGGCACTCACGCCGGTGGGGGCTGGCGCCGCGGGCACCGCGAACCGCAGTGTCTGGTTCACGCGGAAGGCTTCGTCCACGCTGCCAGAGCGGATCACGCCATCGCTGACCCCGGTCATCGCGAACTTGACCGTCATGGTGCGGGTGGTGCCGGGGGCCGTGCCGGTCACGTCGATGGTGAAGCGGCCGATCATGAAGTGGTTGTCCAGACTCTGTCCCGGCGTGACGCCGTTGCCGGTGATCTCGTAACCCGCCTTGGCGCGGTTGACCGAGGTGGCGATGCCGTTGTAGTGGCTGAAGCGGCAGAAGGGGTTCGCTTCGGGATTGGCGCCGGCGGCCGGGAACCAGCCCGGGCCGTTGCCCGTGGTCGGACCCACCACCCGCCGGGCATTGGCGGTGTTGAAATTGCTGAACCCCGGATCGGCGGTGAGCAGGATCGGTGTGGATCCATACTCGTCGGCCTGCTGCTGCCGCATCCCGCAGGTCACGAAGCTGTCCCACTCCGAACCCAACCCCTCGGTGTAGTTGGGATTCCATGAGGAGTTGCCCGCGTGCACGAAGTCCACGGCCTGGTCCTGGATCCACGAGGCCTTGAAGTTGGCCACGCCATACACGCTGGAAAGGGTGTCATCCGCCGAGTCGCTCCGTGCGTACACGTCGAGCACCGAGTAGGTGCGGCCTTCATCCTGGATCAGGTAGGCGTCACCAAACACCTGGTTGCCGGTCACGGTGGCGATCGCGGTCGTCGCCACGCCATGGGCCACCTGGTGCACTGCTGGGGCAGCCCCTCCGAGCGCAGAGCCGGTCAGCGTCAACGCGGACAGCGCTCCCACGCTCGCCAGTCTCGCTCGCACGGTCTGATCGGGGCGGCGCAACGAACGCGGAAGTGGCGGCGGGAGCATCGGCGATCAGGATCGCCAGCCGCCCTGCAGGGGTCAAGACGTGCACGGCGGCTTTCGTCCACCATGCGCAACTTGAACGGTTCAGGATGCGTTCAGGCCTCGTTCAAGATCCGCGAGCAGGTCGTCCACGTGCTCGATGCCCACGCTGAGCCGCACCAGGTTGTCCAGGATGCCAAGCTGTGCTCGGTTCTCGGGCGGCACGCTCGCGTGCGTCATGATCGCCGGATGCTCGATCAGGCTCTCCACGCCGCCAAGGCTCTCGGCCAGCGCAAAGAGCCGCACGTGCTCGAGGAACCTGCGGCTCTCCGCCAGCCCGCCCTTGAGCATCACCGTGATCATGCCGCCGAAGGCCGGCTGCCCATCCAGGCGCATCTGCCGTGCCGCCACCGCATGCTGCGGATGGCTGGGCAGGCCGGGATAGATCACTCGTTCCACCTTGGGGTGCCGTTCCAGCCA
Source organism: Planctomycetota bacterium (assembly GCA_046048055.1). GTDB lineage: Bacteria > Planctomycetota > Phycisphaerae > Phycisphaerales > SM1A02 > SYAC01. Next base: position 740 of record JBJOGW010000006.1, on the reverse strand, counting down.
CTGGGCGATGCGCATGGCGCTTGCGCAGTGCCGGTGCATGCGCACCGCCAGCGTCTTGGCCCCGCGCAGGGCCAGATAGGCGTCGAAGGGGCCCATCACGCTTCCGATGGCGTTCTGCAGGAATCGAAGCCGCTCGGCCAGGTCCATCCGGTTGGTCACCAGCACCCCGCCCACCACGTCGCTGTGGCCGCCCAGGTACTTGGTGGCCGAGTGCATGACCATGTCGAAGCCGATCTCCAGCGGCCGCTGCAGCATGGGGGTGGCGAAGGTGTTGTCGCACACGCTGATCACCCCGTGCTTGCGGCAGATGGCCGCCACCGCGGCCAGGTCCACCACCTTCAGCGTGGGATTGCTGGGGGTCTCCACCCACACCATGCCCACCTTCCGACCGGTCAGCGCCGTTTCCAGGCGGGCCGGATCGGTCAGGTCCAGGTAGATCGGCTTGAGTCCCGCGCTGCGCTCGCGAACCTTGCTCAGCAGCCGATAGGTCCCGCCGTAGACGTCATCCATGCACACCAGCGATCCGCCGGCGTCAAGCAGTTCCAGCGCCGTGCCGATGGCGGCCAGGCCGCTGGCGAACGCGAACCCTCCGCAGGTACGTTCCTGCGCCTCGCCCAGGCCGCTGCCCTCCAGGCTGGCCACGCAGCGCTCGAAGGCGAACCGCGTGGCATTGTGGCTGCGGCTGTACTCGAAGCCCTTGTGCACGCCCGGGCTCTCCTGCACGAACGTGCTGCTGGTGA
>JBJOGW010000005.1:0-10607 GCA_046048055.1 Planctomycetota bacterium | reverse complement strand
CGCCTCCATGGCGGCCGAGAAGGCATCGGCGGCCTTGGCGGACGAGGCGTCTCGGTCCGCACGCATCGCAGCCAAGGCTTCGCGCCAGTCGCTCTCCGAGGCCAGTGCCAGCAACGCATCCACGCACGCCGCCTCGGCTGCGGCGTGGGCCGATCGTCGCACGTTGATCGCCGCCAGCGCCAGACGAGCCGAGGCGGCCTGCAGCGAGGCGCTGGCTCCCGTCTCGCCGCGCAGCGACACCGCCTGCTGGTAGAGGCCGGCGGCCTGCTCCAAGTCATCGCTGATCCGCTGGTTCAGCGGTCGCAGCGCCTCGCCCGCCGACTGCACCAGATCGCGCGCTTGGGTGGTTGCCCGCTCCACCAGGGCGTCGGCCGCCTCGCCGAGCAGGCGGTGCGCGTCCTGGCGATCCCGTCGGATGCCCTCCAGATCGCGGCTGATGTCGTCCAGCCGCTGCTGTTCCGCCGCCAGGGCCGCCACGGCGGTCTCCGCCTGCATCAGGCGCTGCTGCAGCGTGGACCGCTCGATCTGTCGGCCAGCCGCCAGCGTGTGGGCGCGGATCGCCTCCTTGCGGGTCTCGTCCACGCGCCGCAGCAGCGCCTCGCGCGCCGTGGCCGGGGCTGCGTCGGCTTCACGACGGAGTTGTTCGGCCTGAGCATCCATGGCGTCGGCCTCGGCCTGCAACTGGGCCAACGCGTCCTCCAATTCCTCCATGGCGGCACGATCGGACTCCAGCGACGCCTCGACCATCGACTGCTCCTGCCGGCTGCCACGCAGGCGCTCCTCGATCTGGTCTCGGGAGCCGGCGTCATCCACGCCCGCGTCAGCCATGGTCCGCAGGAAACTGGCCATGGTCGCGTCGCGAGCCACGGACTCCGCGCGCTGGATCTGGGCAATCTCCAGCCGGTCCGCGTCGATCGTGTCCAGTCGCACCGCCGCCCGCAGCAGCGACGCCTTCACCATGCCAAAGGCGGCCTTCTGCGCTGGAAGGGCATCCGATGGCGCCCGAACCGCACCCGCGGCCGCTCTCAAGGCGTCGCTCGAGCCCTGGCGGCCCTCGGCGGTGTCCATGGCCACCTCCGCCATGGCCCGGTCCGCCTTGCGGATGGCCTGGTCCAGCTCGGCGGCCGCACGCACGGCCGGATCCTGCTCGACGCAGGCGGCCACAAGCGAGACAACGATCCAGGGCAGCGTTCGAAGGGCGAGTCGCATGGAACGCGGGAGTCTACTGCTACCGCTCGCCACCGGAGGTTCCCGCCGCGGGTGGCGCCGGGAGCTCCAGCGTGAACGGATATTCCGGCCGAGGCCGGTGCATGCCGCGGATCCAGGCCACGGCGCTCGACTGCAGTTCGCCCCTTGGATCGACCACGGTTGGACGCCAGCCGGGCACCTGCGGGTGCGGGTGGCGGGCCTGCGACGCGGGCCGGCCAAGTTCCAGCAGGCCCGAAGCGGCCGGATCGTCGAAGTTGAGCAGCGCATCCCCGTTCGGGCGGCGATGGCTCAGCAGGAGCAACAGGTTGCTGTACGCGGTTCGGGCATCCCGGGGCTCGTCACGGATCAGCCGGAAGTTGCCCGCCTGATCGCCACCATGGCAGCGGCTGGTGGCGCAGTTGGGAATCAGCCAGGCATCATGAACCTTCTTGCGATAGAGGGACAGGTGCTCCGGATCCTCCATCACGCGGATCTCGCCGTAGAGGTCCCTGGCCTTCAGGTCGAACAGCAGCGCCAGCAACTGTGCCGGGCCCATCGACTCCAGCTGGCCCATGCTGGCTGCACCCGAGGGCAGGCGTCCGCTCTTGCCGTAGGCCTGCATGATCCGCTGAGGCAGCGTGGGCAGCGACTGCATGCGCGGAGGTCGGCGCATGTCGACCTCGAGCACCCGGATCATGTTCACCTGGTCCTCGCTCAGTCGCGGATGCTCGGCCTGCTCCGGTCGCGCCCGTGATCGCCGTGGGCCTTCAACATCCTGGGCCCCGGTGCGCCGGGACTGCTGCGTGCGCACATCGATCTCGGCCAGCCGCAGCAGCTTGCGCACCTCGTCCGAGTCCTGGTGCTTCGCGATCTCGCGCAGTTCCTCCAGCGCCACCTCCGGGTGGCCCTCGCGCATGGCCCAGCGTGCCAGCTCGATGCGCTGCGCCCACGCGGTGGGGGGGATCGCCTGCCGAAGCACCTGCAGCTGGCGTTCAAACGGAACCTGCAGCGAGAGTCCCCACACTTCGGACCTCGGAATCACCGTGCGCACGCCGGCGATCCGCACGGTGGCGGCGTCAAAGGTGTCCTCCACCAGCTCGGCCTTCACCTGCCTGCCGTCGCGAAAGTTCACCAACACGGCCGTGCCTTCGGGATCATCCAGCAGGGGGATCGCGTTCACCACCGAGTTGCGGTCCAGCGTGCGCTCGCTTCCGTCCCGGGTTCGCAGCACCACCGACTCGGCATCCTCGCGCACCACCGTTCCGCCGAACTCCTTGTAGAAGTCCAGCACCACCCAGACTCGGCGCGGTGCGGCGGGGGCCGTCTCGCCGGGGGTCGATGGATCGGTCGCGGTGGCCGGTGGCTGCGGGTCACCGGCCGATCCCTGGGCAGGCGGCTCCATCGAGGCCAGTGCGGCGATCAGGACGAACGGCAACATGAGCCTCATTGTGCCGCATGCCCCGCCGTGCCGCCAATGCAGATCCTCGGGGGGCCGGGTAGCGTTCCGCCCAACCCCAAGGAGGCACCCATGAAACTTGGCGTGATGAGCGCGCTCTTCCACGGCCGCACCCTCGAGCAGGCCTGCCAGTTCGCGGCGGAACTTGGCCTGCAGGCGATCGAACTGCCGGCCGGTGCCTATCCCGGGCGCACCTTCTTCGATCCTCGCAAGGTGCTGGCCAGCGCCGCGCAGCAGGACCGCATCCGTCGCACCCTGGCCGACCATGGCCTGCAGCTCAGCGCCCTGGCCGTGCATGGCAATCCGGTCCATCCCGATCGCCGCATCGCCGCCGATCATCACGCCGCGTGGGAGACGGCCGTGAAGCTGGCTCCCAGACTGGGCACCGACATCGTGATCACCTTCAGCGGCTGCCCAGGCGGAAGCCCCGCCGACCGCCAGCCCAACTGGGTCACCTGCCCGTGGCCGGGCGAGTTCCTGCAGATCCTGCAGTACCAGTGGGACCGGGTGCTGGTGCCGTACTGGACCCGAGCGGCCCGAACGCTGGCCAAGGCCGGCGTGCGCTGCGCCTGGGAGCCTCATCCGGGCTTCTGCGTCTACAACACCGACACGCTGCTGCGCCTGAGCGAGCGTGCCAGCAAGGCCGCCGGTCTCAAGGGCAAGCCAAGACTCGGTGCCAACCTGGATCCCTCGCACCTGTTCTGGCAGGGCATCGATCCCGTGTTGGCAGCCAGGGATCTTGGTGAGGCAGGCTTGCTGTTCCACGTGCATGCCAAGGACACCGAACTGGACCGGCATCAAGGACCCCGCAACGGTTACCTCGACGCGCGGCCCTACGGCGACGTGCGCCACCGCAGCTGGTCCTTCCGGGCGTGCGGATGGGGGCACGGCACGGAGTTCTGGAGGCCGTTCGTCTCCATGCTGCGCAAGCAGGGCTACGACCATGTGCTCAGCATCGAACACGAGGATCCGCTCATGAGCATGGAGGAGGGATTCGAGCGGGCGGTGGAGTTCCTGCAGGGCTGCCTGATCCAGGACAAGCCGGCACAGGCCTGGTGGCTCTGAGCGACCAGGGGCCTACTGGATGCGAACCGGATTGGCGAAGTGCGTGGCGAACGGATTCCGGCACGCCAAAAGCGAAAACCGGGGCGGCTCCGAAGAACCGCCCCGGTGTGTTTCCTTGCCTGATGGCAGGCGAACGGTCAGGCCTTGCGGCGGCGGGCCACCAGGCCAGCCAGACCCAGCAGGGCCGCAGCGCCCGGGGCGGGCACCGCGTTCACGCCGATCAGCGTGATGCTGCCAGTCCAGGTGCCGGACGTGCCCGCGGCACCGTAGCCATTGCCCAGCCAAATGGCGGGGTCAGACGCAGACCCGGAGAAGACGATCGGGTTGACGGCCACCGTGTCCACGACCGTGGTGCCGGGGGCGGAACTGGCACCCGTTGCCCACGTGACCTTTTGCACGGCACTCAGGTTGCTGAAACCACCGACCTGCAGCAGGCCGCCCGTGCTCAGGGGCAGGGCGTCCACGTACACGCACAGGTCGTCCGCGTAGGTGAAGGCTGTGGAGGCGTCCAGCACGGCATTCACAGACACGCCCGTCAGGGTGCCGGTGAAGCCGCCGAAGACCTCGGACAGGTTGGTGAAACTGAAGCCAGCCCAGGTCTGGCCTGCGAATTCAACGGTCACGTCGGCGGCGGCGACGGACGACAGGGCCACGGCAGCGCCGAGGGCAAGAGTCTTGGTGTTCATTTCTAGGGAACCTCAGGTAAGGGAACAGGGAACAGGCAACAGGGAACAAGAACCGCAGGTTCGTGCCACGAGGACCGGGATGTCGTTTCGGGGAACGAAACAGGGAACTTGTGGATAATGCACCGATCTCCAGCACCCGCAAGAATCTGGATCCAAGATTCGGTAAGTTTTCCCAATGCCGCTGAAGACGAATGCCCCATCCGAGACCCAAATCGAGGCATTTCTGGGTTCCGGGCGGTTTGGCGATGCCAAGGCCGCCGCGGATCAACTGAAAGCCAGGAGTCCGCGATCGGTGGTGGCGTGGGTCGGATCCGCCCGGGCCAACATGGGGCTGGGCCATTTGGACGATGCGGACCGGGACTTGATCCGGGCACTGGCGCTTGCTCCCGCCGATCCGGTGGCCAATCTGTTCCGAGGCGTGCTGGATCAGCGACTCGGTCGGTTGGATGCTTCGGTGAACCGGCTTCGGGCGTTGGCGGGCTCGCCCGGGCCGTGGGCGGTGGAGGCGTGGTTTGGCATGGCGGACGCGTTGCACGTCTCCAATCGCCTACAGGAACTTGAGATGGCCGTGGCCGGCAAGGGGGCCTGGAGCAGCGACCCTCGTGCCGAGCTCTTTCGTGCCCGGGTGGATCCCGACCGCGAGCGGGCCACCGAACGGATGGTTCAGCTGACCCGTCAGACTTCGTCCGTCGTGGTGCGTCGTGTGGCCGGCTTCGATGCGGTGAAGATGCTGGACAAGGCGGGCCGGTATCGCGAGGCTTTCGACATGGCCACCTTCGTGCATGGTGCCACGGGCCACCCGTTTGACCTGTCCGGCATGCTGGGTCAGGTCAAGGCCTGGCGTGACCTGCTTGGCCGCGGCGGAGCGTGGTTCTCGCCGCGTGCCGAGCCTGTGCAGGGCATGGCCATGGTGGTGGCCCTGCCGCGGAGCGGGACCACGCTGCTGGAGCAGATGCTGGACAGCCACCCGGAGATCACGGGCATTGGCGAGTACGACGGCGTGAACCTGCTGGGCCAGGAACTGCAGGCCAGGGGCACTTGGCCAAGCGGGCTTGGCCTGCTTCCCAAGCCGTTGGCGGCCCAGTTGCAGGCGACCCACCTGCAGAACGCCCGCAACCGGGTGCGGCGACCCGCCCGCTGGCTCTTCGACAAGAACCTGCGGGCGTGGCGGTGGCTTCCGGCCGTGGCGGCGGTATTGCCCGGCACGCTTTGCATCCACATGGCCCGTGATCCGCGCGACATGGCCATCAGCATCTTCCTCTCCTTCTTCAATCCCAACACGGATGGCTGGACCTCGAGCCTGGACTCCATCCGTCAGGTGATCGAGAGCGAGCAGTCCGTGGTGCCGCAGGCGCTCGAGCGGCTTGGCCTGCCACACGAGTCCATCGTGTACGAGGACATGGTGGCGGATCCGGAGCGGCACGCGCGAAGGTGCCTCGATCGCATGGATCTGCCGATGGATCCTGCGGTGCTCCGGCCGCACGAGAACACCCGGACCGCGATCACGCTGAGCCACGAGCAGGTCAGGCAGCCCATCCATGCCGGCAGCATCGGCCGCTGGAAGAACTACGCGTTCGCGTTCGACGGCTCGTGGGACGGCGTGGTCGCGGCGCATCAGGCGCGGCGGGCGCGTCGATGACGTCGCCCAGGCGATAGAGTTCGGTGGTGCCGCCGAACGTGGATCCCGAGGCTCAGCTGGAGCAGGCCCTGCGTCGGCAGGACTGGACGCAGGCCATGCAGGTGGCCGACCGCCTGATTGCCCGCTCGCGTGGCAGCGTGCCGGGATGGCTCGCACGGGCCCGCTGCAACCTCTCGCTTGGGCGGCTTCGCGACGCGGAGGCGGATCTGGAACGGTTGACACGCCTGGCACCGCACGACCCGGGCGCACTGCTTCTTCAGGGCATCGTGCATCACCGGCTCGGTCGAAGCGAGCGGGCCGTCTCGGTGCTGCGGCCACTGCTCGACCGCAAGCCACCCAATCGCGTGGATGTGGCGGTGGCACTGGCCGAGACGCTGCATCGCGCGGCGCGACACGACGAGATGGCCTCGCTGATGGAACGCGAGGACGTGTGGGGCGTCGATCCGCGCGCGGCACTCTTCCGGGCCCGCGTGGTCAGCAAGAACGACCCGGGGGCGGCGATCGCGGCGCTGGAGGGCATCGCCCGCTCCGAGGGGTCGGATGTGCTGCGCCGGATCACCGGCTTCGAGGCCGTGCGTCTGCTCGACAAGGCGGGGAGGTACCGCGAGGCGTTCGACCTGGCCGCATTCGTGCACCAGCACACCACGCCACGATTCGATGTGGACGGCCTGCTGGGACGTGTCCGCGAGCAGCGCGACCTGCTGGCTCGCGGGGCATTCCGGGCACGGGCCCGCGTGCAGCCCGTGCAGGGTGTGGCCATGGTGGTGGCGTTGCCGCGCAGCGGCACCACGCTGCTGGAGCAGATGCTGGACAGTCATCCCGACATCAGCGGCATCGGCGAGTACGACGGCGTGCGCACGCTGGCCGACGCAGTGATTGCGTCGGGGGCGTGGCCCTGGGGACTTGGAAACATGGATGCGGCCCGGGCGCTTCAGGACCGCTATCTCGAGGGCGCGCGCGTGACGCAGCGATCGGGCACGCGATGGACCTTCGACAAGAACCTTCATGCCTGGCAGTGGCTTCCGGCCGTGGCGGCGGTGTTGCCCGGCGCCGTGTGCCTTCACGTGTCGCGCGATCCGCGAGACACCGCCATCAGCCTGTTCCTGAGCAACTTCCATCCGGTCTCGTTCGGATGGACGCGATCGATCGAGGACATCCGGCGGGTGGCCGAGGCGGAGCGATCGCTGCTGCCGCAGGCGCTGGAGACCCTCGAGATCCCGCACGAGGCGATCGTGTACGAGGACCTGGTGGCCGATCCGGTTGGGCACGCGCGGCGATGCCTGGAGCGGCTCGGCCTGGCGATGGCGGATCAGGTGGTGCAGCCCGAGCGCAACCAACGCACCGTGCTCACGCTCAGCCACGAGCAGGTCCGAAGTCCCATCAACACCCGCAGCATCGGACGCTGGCGCCACTACGCGTGGGCCTTCGAGCAGGGCTGGGCGTCGTTGGCCGCACAGCACGATGCCCGCCGCATGCACCGCTGATGCGGCGGCGGCTGGAGTAGAGTCCTCGCATGCCACCCGCCGCCCATCCGGCCGCCGAGATCGAGGCGGCGCTGCAGCAGCAGCAGTGGACCAGGGCCCTCCAGCTCTCCGAAAGGCTGCTGGCCCGGTCGCCACGAAACCTGCAGGGGTTGTTGGGCAGGGCCCGGTGCAACGTGTTCCTGAGTCGCCTTCGCGATGCGGACGCCGATCTCGACGAGCTGGTCAGGCTGGCGCCCACGGATCCGCTGGTGCTGCTCATGCTGGGCATGGTGCATCACAAGCTCGGTCGCAGCGACCAGGCGGTGGCGGTGCTCTCCGGCCTGCTGGACCGCAAGCCCTACAACCGCATCGAGGTGGCCGCGGCCCTGGCCGAGACGCTCTACGTGACGCAGCGTCGCGAGGAGCTGGCCGATCTGATGCGTCGCGATGACGTGTGGGGCAACGATCCCCGGGCTTTGCTGTTCCGGGCCAGGGTGCTGGAGTCCACCGACCGCGATGCGGCCATCGCGATGCTCGAGGGCTCGGTGCGGGGGAACTTTCCGCCGGTGCTGCAGCGCGTGAACGGCTTTGCGGCGGTCGAACTGCTGGACAAGTCGGGTCGCTACCGCGAGGCCTTCGACCTGGCCGCCTTGGTGCATGCCCGCTTCACGCCGCGCTTCGACCTGGAGGGCCTGCTGCAGCCGATCCGGGAGCAGCGCCAACTGCTTGCCAGGGGCGCGGCCTGGTTCCGCCCGCGAGCCGAACCGGTGCAGGGGGTGGCCATGGTGGTCAGCCTGCCGCGCAGCGGGACCAGCCTGCTGGAGCAGATGCTGGATGCCCACCCCTCCATCAGCGGGATCGGCGAGTACGAGGGCATGAAGCTGATGGAGGAGTCGCTGGTGGCCACGGGGCTGTGGCCGTGGGGACTTGGATCGCTGGAGGCGGGGGTGGCGGCGGAGCTGCAGCGTGGCTACCTGCGCGGCGCCGTGGCGGGCCGGCGGGAGGGCACGGGCTGGGTTCTCGACAAGGGACTGCACACGTGGCGCCTGCTGCCGGCGGTGGCGGCCATCCTTCCCGGGGCGGTGTGCCTGAACGTGGAGCGTGATCCGCGTGACACCGCGATCAGCCTGTTCCTCTCGCACTTTCACGGCGAGTCCAACGGCTGGACCGCGAGTCTGGGGAGCATCCGCCGCCTGATCGAGGCCGAGCGGTCGATCCTGCCCGAGGCCCTGGGCATGCTCGGCATTGCGCATGAGGCGATCGTCTACGAGGACCTGGTGGCGGATCCCGCCGGGCATGCCCGGCGGTGCCTGGACCGCATGGGGCTGCCGATGGTGGACCAGGTCACCCAGCCCGAGCGCAACCGCCGTACCGTCCTCACGCTCAGTCACGCGCAGGTCCGCCGGCCGATCAACAACCGGAGCATCGGCCGCTGGAGGAACTACGCGTGGGCGTTCGACGACGGGTGGAACGAGCTCGCGGCGCGCCACGACGCCCGTCGCGTTCACAAGGCCGACCAGGACGCCTCAGCCGTCCAGCAGTGAGCCGCGCGTGCCGCTTCGCTCGAGTAGGCGTGCCACGGCTTCCCGATCGGCATCCTGAAGACCTCCGCTGCGCAGGGCCGCCACCAGCCGTCGCGTCTCCTGTTCGCGGCGCAGGTACTGCATCGCCGTCACCGCGGTCGCCTCGGGATCCATGCCGTTCATGAAGTCCACGCCCTCCCGATAGACGATGGTGCTGGCCAGCCGCTTGGCGATCAGCCACTCCACGTAGGCACCGGGCAGGTCGCTCCACAGGCGATCGCCCACGGTCCGGACCAGCACCGGCGGCAGATGCTCCACCACCAGCGTGCGGGAGAGCAGTCGCTCCTCCGCCGTCCACTGGGACATGGACGCGTGGATGATGTCGGCGGTCCCGTTGATGGCCTTGGAGATCCGGGCGCTCACCTCGGCCAGCGGCAGCGTGGGGTGACGCCGCCGTTCAGCCATCAGCAGTTCCGCTTCGGCCCGAGCCAGGCCTCGGAGCCGGTCCAGCACCTCCTGCACGAACGCGGGCTTGATCTTCAGGAACGCGTCATCGCTCAGGAGCATGCCCGCCTGGATCTCGTAGCTGCTGCAAATCACGCCGCACTTGTTGGCGCTGCTGTCCTTCACGATCAGGGCGCCGCGCTGGCTCAGTTCCACCCGGGCGTGAGGCGTCAGGAACAGGTTGGCCCCCTCCACGATCACGCGACTGCTGGGAATGCCATCGCTGGTCAGGAAGTCCTGCCAGTTCGCGTCATCGATGGTGGCAGGCCGGCCACCGCCGGGCACGAAGGCGTCGGTCATGAGCCGGTTGTGCAGCGTGTTCCGCAGGCGCTCGCCCTCGGGCTCTTCCACGCCGGTCACCCGGCCTCGCGAGCCGAGTCGCGACCGGTCGAAGGCCGCGATCGGCCGACCCTCCTCGAAAAGGCGCAGCAGTTCCCCGTGGTCGAGGCCATCCGGATCCTCACCCGAACCGCTGCCGTCGGCCACGCCCACGATGCGGGCATGAGCGCCGTAGTCGCGTTGCAGGATCCGGATCATGTTGCCCGCCACGTCGCCGTCGGGGCCGCCGGTGATCTTGACGGTGAAGGGCTGCTGGCGCGGATCGATGCCCACGGCCTTCAGGGCCACCTCCAGGAACACGTTCACGCCTTCGCTTGTCACGCCGTAGACCTTGTGGTTGATGCCGGCGCCGGGCTTGCTGCTCATGAACGCGTTGGGGAGCGGGTACTTCCGTCGCCGGGCCCGGTCCACGATCCACTCGATGTGCCGAGGCGTGATGTTCTCGTCGGGTCCCAGGTACACCAGTTCCTGTCGGCCCAAGCGGTCCACGATCTGCCCGGTCACCGCCGGATCGGTGGTGATCAGGTCCAGGATGCAGTCGGCGAAGCTCTTCACGCAGCGCGTGACATCGGCCTCGGGCTCCAGCAGGATGGCGCACTTGGCGCCCCCTTCGGGAATGTCCTTGTTCTTCTGCTGCTGGGCAAAGGCAAGGCCATAGACCTCGTCGTACAGTCGGTCGCTCTCGCGACTGTGCTGCGAGGCGTCGCGCGAGCGGATCACCCGCAGGCCGCCCCGGGCGATCTC
>JBJOGW010000004.1:0-6398 GCA_046048055.1 Planctomycetota bacterium | reverse complement strand
GCTCCGCGGCCAGCTTCAGCAGGTTCAGCGTGCCGACCACGTTCACCTGATGGGCCGTCTCCGGCGCGAACTCGCCGCGCGTGCTCAGCAGCGCCGCCAGGTGAAAGACCTCGTCCACCTCGTACATGGCCAGCAGCCGCTCCAGCAGCTGGGCATCGCAGACGTCGCCCACCACCGCGTTCTCGCAGTGGCCTCGCACCTGCGGATCCAGTTCACGGATGTCCATGGCCACCACGCTGGTGTCCGGCCGCGCCGCCAGCGCCTGGATCAGAGAATGGCCCATCTCGCCGCCGGCACCCGTCACGAGCACCGCCCTGCTGCGACGCAACCCCGACAGCGGACGGTCACTCACCGCCGCGAACACGCCCGACTTGCCTGGACTCATGGTTCCACCTTGAACCTGGAAAGGATGGCCTTGGCCTTGAGCACGCCTTCGAGCTCGTCGCCTGGCCCGTTGAACTGGATCATCACCGGCCCCCGGAAGTCCGTCTGCCGGACCACCCGCATGCAGTACTCCGTGGGGAACGTGGCGGAATCGCCCTTGTCGTTGAATGCGGCGTAGTCCGCCAGCACGCACGCGGCGAGTGGCGCCAGCAACCGCAGGCCCGTCATGCGATGGAACTCCTCGCGGGCGTCCACCCGCCAGCCGTCAAAGGCTGGCTCCACCCGCACCACCGGATCGCCGAGCCTGTTCATGGCCGCCGCCACGAAGTTGCCCTGGCTGCTCATCCCACCCAGCAGGCGGATCACCCCCTGCACGCCCGCAGCCTTCAGCACAGGGACCAGCGCCTCCAGTCCCTGGCCCACGCGGGCCGATTGCTCCTCCCAGCTGCCCGCGCCCCGGATGTCCAGACCCACGCCCACGCAACCGAGCGCCGCGGCCCGCTCCAACCAGGGCTTGAGTCGCTCGATCCATGCCGACCGCCCGGCCACGTCCTCGGCGGCCAGTCCCGGGCCAAGTTCGGGATCCAGCAACACGCCACGCACCCGCTCGCCATCACAGGCCCCCCGGATCGCGCGGACCCGATCCATCGTGAGCTCGCCCATCAGGCCCGCGCTCCAGTTCAGTCGACCGACGCCCACCTTGGATCGCACCATCTCGGGCAGCCGCTCCGCGGCCAGGCCGTCGCTGCACAGCCTTCGAAAGGACATCTGCGAGATGCCCATCGGGTTGGCGGCGGCCAGCTTGCGCCGATCCGTCACGCGGCTGCCAGGGCCGGGCGGCTGGGGCACGCTCGCCGGTGCCTGCTGTCCCGCCGCCTGGCTGCAGGCGGCCAGGCAACCACCGCCGATCGCGGCAAGAAAGGTTCGTCGGGAGAGCGGCATGTTCGGCGACAGGCGTCTCAGGCGTCGCCGCGCATGCGCTGCTGGTGCGGGTGCGTGAACCGCTCAGCCATGTCGTCCACGCTGGTCCAGCGATGCGCCCGCAGGTGAGCCACGGTGCTCACCAGCGCCACCACCAGCGGCACCACGCCAAAGGCCACGATCACGCGACCCTGCTGCTCCACCGGCAGATAGTCACCCACGATCAGGCCCGCAAAGGCGGCACAGGAACCGTACAGCACCGCGTTCAGCAGGAACAGCCGAACGGCGTGCCGAAAGCCCATGGGCCGGCCGGCACCGCGATGGGCATGGGGACTCGTCTGGTGACCGTGGGACATTTCGTGAGTCTACCTGCCACCCAGATTCCAGCCGCTGAAGAGTTCGGTGCTGAAGTACCGCTCCATGCGGTCACAGAGCACGCTCAGGATCACCGCGCCTGGCGACAATCGCTCAGCGGCCCTCATGGCGGCCGCCACGTTCAGGCCGCTGCTCGGCCCGACCGGGTGCCCAAGACGGATCAGTTCCCGCGTGACGCGCAACGCCTCCTCGTCGGCCACCTCGATCACCTCCAGATGCTCGAACGAATCGGGCCGATACAGGTGGCTCATCCCCTCGAGCACCCCAGGAATGCGGCTGGAAAAGCTGCACTGCTCCGCGGCGGCGAAACAGTCGCATCCGGCGCCCCGGGAACCGGCCACGGGTCGCGCCGCGAAGGCCCGAACCCGAAGCCCCGCGTCCTGGACCGCGCAGCGCATGCCCTCGAGCGTGCCGCCGGTGCCCACGCCGCTCACGTAGGCGTCCAGACGCCCCCCTGGCAACTGCCGCAGCGCCTCGCGCATGGTGCCGCAGCGATGGGCCTGGGCGTTCTCGGGATTCTCGAACTGTCGAGGCTCGAAGGCGCCGTGCGCGGCGGCCCAGGCCCTGCACGCCGCCAGAGCGCCCACGATGCCCTCCGCCTTGGGGGTCAGGTGCACCTGGCCACCGTAGCCGGCGATCATCCACACGCGCTCCTGGCTCACGCCCTCCGGCATGAAGGCGGCAAATCGCAAGCCCAGCCGCGCACAGACCATGCTCATGGCGATGCTGGTGGAGCCGCTGCTGGCCTCGGCCACCCAGTCACCGGCCTTCAGTCGCCCTCGCCGCCACGCATGACAGAGCATGTGGGCGGCGATGCGATCCTTGGTGCTTCCGGAGGGATGCATGTACTCGGCCTTGCACCAGACCACCGGCCGGTCCGCAGCCAGCTGCACCCGAACCAGCGGCGTGGCCTGCACGCACACGCCCAGTTCGGGCAGTTCCGCGACCTCGGGGGCCAGGCCTGGCATCGTCAAAGTGTAAGGAACCGCCGAACCGATCTTGTCCTGCCTGCGCATGGTCGCCACATTGTCCTGCATGGGCCGATCACTCCTCTCGCTGCTGCTGGCGCTCTCCATGGCATGGCCGTGGATGCCGGTGGCCGCCACCCAGGCCGGCCCTGTGGTACCCGCCCCCGCGTGCTGCGATCAGGGATGCGCGTGCCCTCCAGTCGGATGTCCGTGCTGCATCGAGGAGGCTCCTGAACGGCCCGCAACCCCCGCTCGCGTGGCCACCACCGGTGCAGCCCGCGAGCTGGATCGGCTCGCCGCGGATCTGGTGCGCGTGACCGGGGCGCCGTCCGCGCCGGATCACGCCACCTGCCGCTCCAAACTGCCCACCCGCTCGTGGAACGGCATCGCGTGCCGTGGTCGCGACGTCCTGCTCCAGTCCTGACTGTCTCCAGACCTGATCGAGGATTTTCTGCGCGCTCCGCGCGCCCAGCGGCGACCCGCACGTCGCGGGTCAGGCGGCCGATCCGCCCGTTGCCGTTCCTTCGATCCCCCTTTCAGGAGACATCGTCATGCATCCATCTCTCCGCGCCGTGCTGGCGCCCGGCATCCTGATGGAGGGAACCCGGTTCGCCTTCGAGATGGCCATCCAGTTCTCGCTGTGGCAGCAGTCGACCAACCGAGGCGACTCGCTCTTCACCGCCATGGTGGGTCTGCGGTTCCTGTTCTAGAGGGATCCGTCCCGCGAATCCTCACGTTACACTTGCGGCCCCGCGCGGCGTCCCAGCCTGCCGCGCACTGCCACCTTAGCTCAGCGGTAGAGCGGAGCTTTCGTAAAGCTCAGGTCACGGGTTCAAATCCCGTAGGTGGCTCTGCGCCTAGCGCACGATCATGCGGATCGTCTCGCGGGGCCCCAGGTTCAGGGCGCCGTAGCACGCCGCAGCCGCATCGGAAACCTGCCCGGCGCCACCGGTCATGATCTCGCGAAGCCGCTCCACCTGGCCGGGATCCGCCTTGTCGCCGAAACGCCGGGCGCTGGCCGCCGCCGCGCGAAGCAGTCCGGCCTGCTCGTCAGCATCCGCGGGCTCCAGCGCCTTGCCGAGCAGGGCACGCTGGGCCGCCTCCGTGGGCACCCAAGCCAGCACCTCGGCCACCTCCATCCGAAGATCGCCGGACTGCTCGCGAAGGGCGTCGATCAGGTCCAGTTCGGCGTCCTGCATCCGGAACACGCCGCCGCCCGATGCGCCGATGCGGGCAAGCGCGCTGGCCGCCGCCATGGCCATGGTGGTGGACATCTCGGGCGTGGAGGCACCGCCGCCCGCCCGCTCCTGAAGCACCTGCACCGCGCCCAGGAACGTGTCGGAACCGTCGCCGAGCATCCACATGTTGACGCCCCGATCCTCGCGCAGGCTGCGGTCCAGCAACCCACGCTCGGTCTCGGGCACCGCCAGCAGCAGAAGCGAGCCGCCGGTCACGGACTCGCTCCGCACCCGCTGGCTCTGAACGTTCACGGTCGCCGCCGACCCGGCCACCACCACCATGTCCGGCATGCCGCGGCCCGTGAGCGCCGAGCGAAGCCCCTCCATCGAACGATCGCCACCCAGCAGCACGAAACCGGCCTGCTGCAGCCAACCTTCGATCACGCGACGATCCTCGTCCTGCTCGGCCAGCACCGCCGCCGACGGCCTGCCACCGGCCCGCATGGCCGCGGCCAGGATCGGCACCACGCTGTCGCAGCGGCCAAAGCTGGAAGACGGCATGGCCGAAGCCCAGGTGAGCGCTGCCTCGAGTCGAACCAATCGGTTGGAACTCTCCAGGGCGCGGTTCATCGGTCCGCTCTCGCCGGACGCCGTCAGGCTGGCAGCGCTTGCGGTTCGGGCCAGCACGCGAATGGCCGAGAGCTGAAGGCCCGGATCGCGGATCTCCTGGGCCAGCGAAAGCACCTGCTGGGCCACGCCCGGTCCCGCCGCCATGACCATGGCCTGCGGGGAGAGCTCGCCGTCCTCGCTCTCGGTTCCTTCCGGAGCAAGCCGAAGTCCGGCCGCCAGGTACACGCTCAGGGCCAGGCTGTCCTGGTCATCCAGCCGCATGGCCTGGGTGGCGCATCGCTGGGCCATGGTGTCCAGGTAGGGATCCGAGGCCAACTCCCTCGGCATCAGGCCATGGTCGGAGTCGAAGTTCCAGAGCACCTGCATCGCCTCGCTCGGATAGGGAAGCAGCCCGTCCCCGCCGACCAGGTAGCTGCGCGCCAACGAGGTCCAGAGCGGCGCAGGCTCCACCGAGCCCACGCCGATGCGCGACATCGCGTCCATGGCCGCGCTCCGCACGTCGCTGGTCACGCCCGGCTGCGCGGCCAGCGAAGCCAGCCAAGGCGCCGCGACACGCGAGCCGATCGAGCCCAGCAGCCGGCACACCACCAGCTGACGCGAGGCCGGCAACTGCAGCAACGCCTCGCACAGCGGCACCGCGGCGGGCCGACCGATCTGCAGCAGGGCCCGCTCGGCCATCACGCCCATCTGCGAGTCCTGGCCATCCATGATCACCTTGAGCAGCGGCGGCACCGCGAAGGCGCCAGCCGCCTCCAGTCGCTGCATGGCCAGCGCCTGCTGGCGCAGCGTGCCCGTGAGCTGCGAGACCGACTGGCGAATCCGCACCGGATCGCGCGCCATGGCCAGGCGCCCGGCCTCCAGCTTGGCCGAGAGCATCTCCGAGAGACGGCTCACGCCCTCCATGGAGCGGCTTGCCGTCACCGCGCGGTCGAAGCGCTCGCCCAAGCCCGCCCGATCCACCATGTCCGCCATGGCCTTGTCGGAGAGCGCCGGCGCCAACAAGATCTCGGCCGCCGCCTTGGCCAGATCGGGCCGACCGATCAGCACGGTGTGCATCCACGCCTCCAGGGCCTCCTGCTGCTGCGGGGTGGCGGGCACGTCGGCCACGGCTTCCTCTGCGGCATCGGCCTGCTGCGAACCGCCTCCGGTCAGCTCATCGATGCGGGCCTGAACCTTGGCACGCAGCATCTGCATGCCCATCCTCGCCTCGGGCGGCACATCGCCCATCTGGGCCACCTGCGCCTCCATCATCGCCAGCATCTGCCGAAGCTGCTCGGGGTCGTCGATCCGTGCAAGCTGGGCATCGAGCATCCGCACGGCCTGCGCCATCTGGGCCGCCATCTGAGCCGTTGAGGGCCCGTCCACCTCGTCTTCGCCCGACTCCTCGTCCTCTTCGGCGTCCCCCTCGTCCATCGGCTCGTCGCCCGAGACAGGCGGCTCGTCCGCGGGCGTGTCCTGGGCCATGGCTGGCACGGGGCACACAAGAAGCGAAAGGAGAAAGGCAAGCGCAAGAGCGAGGGGCATTCGATGGATCTCCACAGATGCGGCCGCAGGGCCGAGAAGCGGGAAAGGTACCGAATTCGCCTCAAAGGCGACGTGGCATGCCGTCGCTATCCTCAAGAGCGTCGAGGTGTCCTGGGGGAGGATCCCGGGCACCGACCCTGCTCTCCGCAGCATGTGGCGAGCAGGTTGAGGGAAGGCGGTGAGATTCCGCCGCGGACGCGCCGCCGTGACGGGCGCGGGGCCCACAGGCTCCGCAACGCGTCGCCCAGAAGCCACTGGCCCACCATGGGCCGGGAAGGCGGGCGACGTGCACCCGAAGCCGGAAGACCTGCCTCGACCTTCGGTCCGAACCCCCGCGCCATGGGGTCACGGACGGCCTCCGATGGATTGGAGGATGCCGTTGCGTCTGGAACGAGTTCATCTTGCGGCCTGTACCGGC
>JBJOGW010000003.1:0-29126 GCA_046048055.1 Planctomycetota bacterium | reverse complement strand
CGGTTCCTTGGACTGAAGCGACTGCTGCCGCTGCCATGGGCGAACACCACCATGGCCGAGGCCCCCTCGGGAAGCGTGAGCAGGCCGGGCAACGTCTGGCCGGCGGCGTTCACCGCCACCGTCGTGGGCGTGGGTGCAACGATGGTCATGGACCGACCGGTTCAGCCCGAGGCCAACTCCGGCTCCAGGGCCGCCTTGTTCAGGGTCTCGGCCAGCTTGGAGAGCTTCTCGTCGAAGGCGCGCTCCTCCTCCAGCGACTTCTGCAGCGCCGAGGCCGCGTTGCGGTGACCGAGCAGGCGGGCCCACGTGCGAGCGCATCCGTACGAGGCGATCTCGTCATGCTCCAGATGCTGCGCCGCCGCAATGATGGCGGCATCGCGCACATGCGGCTCCACGCCGGGCATGCCTGCGAGGTCGATGCAGTCCTGCCGCAGTCCCTTCATGCCGCCGGAGCCGCCGTTGCGAGGCTTGATGTCCAGCTCCACGAAAACCCGGTCCAGTCGCGCGACGTGCTCGCGCGTCTCCTCCACGTGGGATGCCAGCAACTTGGCCAGCCGGGACGCGTCGCTGGCCTTCTGCAACTTCTCCAGGACCGCCAGGCTCTGCTTCTCGGCGTTCACCAGGGTCGAGAGCTCGCGGGCGAAGAGGTCTTCGAGCGTGTTCAGGGGCATGGGCATCTCCTTGCGGGGCGAGGGTCACTGGTACGGATCGACGGTGATCCGGTCATCCACGCGCTTCACGCCGGCCATGAATCCGGCCGTGCGCTCCACCGCGTTCTTCTCCACCCAGGAGTGCACCGATCCCGAGAGCGTGACCACCCCATCCTGCACGCTCACGTCCAGACGTCGGGCCTCGCGTTCGGACTGGCGACGCAGGGCCTCCTCGATCCGCCGCTTGATCTCGTCGGCCCGCACGCCCGTGGGCGTCACCGAGATCTGGTTGGACACGCCCCGCACGCCCGTGATGCGATGCACCGACCGTTCGGCATTGGTGCGGTCCGCCCACGAGTCCACGCTGCCCTGAAGCGTGACGTGTCCCGCCGAGACGGTGCTGGTGATCTTCTGGTCGGGCACCAGCACGTCGACCTGCAGGGCGTGCCGGACATCGCTGGCCAGCCGCTCGTCGGTGCGCTCCCAGATGGCCGGAATCTTCACCTTCATGTCGTCCACGACGTCCAGCACCCCGTAGACACGGTGCGCCGCGTCGATCGCCGCCATCTTCTTGGGATAGGACGACAGCGTGCCCGTGAGCGTGATCACGCCACTCTTGCACTGCACGCCCACCTCGGTCTCATCCACCGTGATGTCGCAGGCAAGCTCGGCGAGCACGTCGGTCTTGAGCTGGGAATCGGTCCGGGTCGTGGTGATCATGGGGAGGTCTCCTGCTTGGGGGCGGCCGTCCGCACCGCGCGGCGACCATGCAGGCAACCTAGGAGCGCCTCGAAGGCGTGAGGCCCCGGGCTGTTCAGGAAGCCCCTGAACAGGCGCCTGCGCGAGGATTGCGCCGTGTCGCGACGGGCTCGGCTCAGGTGCCGGATGCGGGCTTGCCCAGCACCCAGATCGCGCGCTGCACGATCGCCAGGAAGTCCGACTCCTTCAGGCTGCGCTCCGTGTCGTTCCATGTGGCGGCCAGCACCATCCACCGGCCGTCAGCGGCCTGCAGCAGATAGGTCATGTTCAGCACGCCGGGTTCCGAGCCGCCCTTGAACCCGACCCATGGAAAGCGCGAACGCGGAATGTCCAGCCCGCGGTTGATCGCCAGCGCCCCGCGGAGCACCGACAGGCCTGAGCCCGCATCGCCCGGGGTGCTGCGGCGCAGCCAGTCCATGGCACGGCACAGGTCCGCGGCACTGGCGAACCACTCGATCGAGTCCACGAACGCGGGCCTGCTGAAGGCCGAGGGATCCAGCCGATCAGGGTCGATGGATCCGCCGGGCAGGCGTTCGGCCAGGAACGCGCGCCGTGACGCCGTGTCCATGGCGGCGTAGGCCTGCGCGGCCGCGGGGTCCCGGGCCTTGAGCGCGATCATCTCGTGCGTGGTCAGGAACGGCAGCGTGCGGATGGGGTCGGCCATGCCCATCACGGGCAGCATGGCCTCGACCTTCTCTCGGCCGAGCGTGCGGATGAGCAGGTCGGTGGCCGTGTTGTCGCTGATGGCGATCATCAGGTTGGCCGTCGTGCTCAGGGTGACCGGGGCGTCCCGTGGCCAGTCCTGCATCTGACCCGAGGGGATCGAGCGACCATCGGCCCCCAGCGTGATCACGTCGGCGGGTGTCCGGCGACCGGCTCGCACCTCCTCGACCAGCGCACCCAGCACGTACAGCTTGAAGGCGCTGCCGATGGCCAGCGGCAAGTCCGGATTCAGCGAGGCCAGGGGTCTGGGATCGCCCTCTCCCAGCTCCCACACGCCGAAGGAGACCTTGCCACCCAGCTTGCCCAGCGCGGCGACCGCATCGTCCATGTTCCGCAGCATGGGCGCGGGCAGCCCAAAGAGCAGCCCCGCGATCGGGTTGGGAGCCTCGTCGGTGATGGCAAGGGTCATGGGCACCACCACGCCCTTCTCCATGATCAGGTCGAAGGTGCCGGCATGCTCGCCCTTGCTTCCGGTCTGCTGCACCTCCACGACGGTGCCGCCCTGGGCAAAGTACTGCTGGCCGATGGCCTTCAGCCGCTCGTCCGGCACCTGGGCCCGAAAGCCCTCCACGAACAGGTCCTCCGGCCACGAGGGATCGGCGGCGATCAGGGCGGCAGCCTCGCGAGCGCGCCGCTGCAGCATGTCCTGGGCCATGGCGTCGACCGAAAGTGTCCATGAGGCGGCGACCGCCACGAGCATCCGGATGACTTGCATGCCGGGCAATGTAGCCGCCGTGACTCAGGGCCTGTGGGCCACCAGCATGGAATAGGGGGGCAGCGTGATGCGGCCGCTCGCCCGCTCGAGCGTTCGCGTGCCAGCCGCCGTGGCGTTGACCACCACCTCCCAGCCGCCGGTGGGCAGCTCCAGCACGGTGGCATCCGGTTCACCGTTGAAGGCGACCAGCAGGGTGCTCCACGGGTCGCCTGCCACGCGCCCATCGATGGTGAAGGCCACGGGTCCGCCGGCCGGCTGGTCCAGCACGCGCACCGCACGGCGCACCTGGGCGTCGTCGGCCATGCGAAAGGCCGGATGGGCGCGACGCAGCGCCACCAGACCGGCGACGTAGTCGTGCACGTCGTCGTAGCGGGCCTTGCGTTGCCAGTCGAAGCGGTTCACCTGGTCACCGGCGTCGTAGCTGTTGTGGTTGCCGCCCTTGGTGCGGGCAAAGTCGCAGCCACCGTGCAGGAAGGCGATGCCCTGGCTGGTGAGCACGATCCCCAGCGCCAGCTTCTGCATGGCCCGGCGGGTGGCGTCGGTGGCGGCGGGCTGGGACTTGAGCAGCTTGTCCCACAGCGTGAGATTGTCGTGGGCGCTGGCGTAGTTCACCGTCTCGAGCGGCTCCTGCGTGAAGTCGTCGATGGCGCCCATGGCCCCGCGCAGGATGGCGGCCCGGTCGCCACCCGGACCGGAGGCGAAGCCCGTGGCCGTGCCATCCAGATCGCCACGGATCGCGTTGCGGATGTGATCGTTGAACACCGCCATGCAGGTTCCCTTCTGCGCGCCCTTGCCGAAGTGGATCGGGCCGCCGCCGGTCCATGGTTCCCCGTAGAGTGTCAGGTCACCGCGCAGTGGACGCAGCCGCTCGCACACCGCCCGCACCGTCTCCGGCCGGTGCGTCCCGAGCAGGTCGAAGCGGAACCCGTCCACCCGGTAGTTGCGGGCCCAGTGCTCCAGACTGTCCAGGATGTACTTGCGCATCATCGGCCGCTCGTCGGCCATGCAGTTGCCCACGCCCGCGTCGTTGAGCAGCGATCCGTCCGGCGCCGTTCGGTGAAAGTAGAAGGGCACGGTCTGGTCGAACGGGGACCAGGCCCCGGTGCTGTTGGTGTGGTTGTAGACCACGTCCAGGATCACGCGGATGCCCTCGGCGTGGAGCCGCGTGATGGTCTCACGCAGTTCCGTCACCGGTCGCAGCGGATCGCCACGCCCGGACGCGTAGTCGCTCTCGGGCACGTTGAAGAGCGCGGTCCAATAGCCCCAGTTGTATTCCCGCGGCCTGTTGGTGGTGAAGTCATGGATGGGCAGCAGGTGCACCGCCGTCACGCCCAGATCGCGCAGGTGCCCCAGGCCGGTGGTGGCGGGCTGGCGGGCGCCTGGCTGCACCAGTCCCAGATAGGTGCCACGCAGTTCCTGCGGACACGCGGGATCATCCACCGAATAGTCGCGCACGTGCACCTCGTAGATGACCTCGTCGGTGGGCTGGGCCAGTCTGGGTGGCTGCGACTCGTTCCAGCCGGCCGGCTCCAGGCGGGCCATGTCCGCGAACACGGAGAAGGCGCTGTCGTCGGTGGCCGCCACGCAGTGGATGTCCGGAACCTCGCGATCCTGGCCGTAGCTGTGGAAGCGCATCCGGTATCGCACGCCATGCAGGTCGCCGGGCACCTGCACGCTCCACAGGCCGCGCTCGCCGCGTTGCAGGGGCACGGTCCGGGTCGGCGACGCGGCGTCACCCTCGTGCAGAAGCAGTTCCACGCGATCGCTGACCGGGCTCCATGTGGTCAGGGTGGTGGCGGTCGGCGTGCACACGGGACCCAGACGGGCATCGAGCGGGGTGAAGGGTTCAAGGGTGAGCACGTCGCGTGCGTGCACCGTGGCCGGAGCCATCCCGGGCGCCTGCACCTGCAGGGCCGCCACGTCATCGGGCTTCACCGGCGTCGAGAGCCTCACGTCGTAGACCGTGCCACCGCCACCGACGGCCTTGCTGCGGGTGACCGAACGCACGCGGGGCGCACCCCTGGACTGGCCGCGCAGCAGCACGGACACCTTCTTCTGGTCGGCGGCTGGGAGTGGCTGGCTGGTGGCCAGCGTGATGCGGTCCGCGTCATCCAGGAACGCGCCGCGCACCCGCGCGGCCAGGTCGATCGTGGATGGATCGGCATACACCCTGGGATCGCCGCTGACCAGCCAGACTTCCTGAACCGGGTTGTCCGCAAAGTCCACGCTGCGGTCGCCGTCGATGTCCTTGGCTTGCCAGTCGCCCTGACGCACGATGAACCCGGCCCCCTCGGGCCGCGCGTCGAACGGCACCACCGCGTACCGGCCGAAGGCGTCCTTGCCGCTGAACGCGAAGGCGCGACCCTGCTGGCCCGACGGCCAGCACCAGAGGTTCCAGCCGTCGTAGTCGCCGTCGGCGCGGCGATAGTGCACCACCAGCAGGGCGCCGGCCTTGGGGTCCTTGCGGCGCGCAGCGTCGGCCACGCGCGGAAAGGACTCCTGCGCGGTCGCGACCCCGGGCAGCATCAGCGTTGCGAACAGGAGGGTGAGCAGCAGCCGCGCGGCGATGGGACTCGAACAGGTCATGTGGCGCGGAGCGTAGTCGTGCGGCCGGGTCCGGGCGAGCCCAACGTATGCTGAGGGGGCGTGGGCACTCGGCCTTGCTTCATCCTTGGCATCTCGGCCTATTACCACGACTCGGCCGCCGCGCTGGTGCGCGATGGCGAGATCGTGGCCGCGGCCCAGGAGGAGCGTTTCTCCCGCCGCAAGCACGACGAACGGTTTCCGGCGCAGGCCACCGACTTCGTGCTGCAGCAGGCCGGCATCGGCGTGGAGAGGCTGGATGCCGTGGCCTTCTACGAGAAGCCGCTGCTGAAGTTCGACCGACTGCTGGAGACCTACCTGGCGATCGCCCCCCGAGGCCTGTCGAGCTTCTTCAAGGCCATCCCTGCATGGCTGAAGGACAAGTTGTTCCTGGAGCGGCGCATGCGGCAGGCGTTGCCGGGATTCGCGGGCGTGTTCCTGTATCCCAGTCACCACGAGTCGCATGCCGCGAGCGCGTTCCTGCCCTCGCCGTTCCCGGAGGCCGCCATCCTGACGGTGGACGGCGTGGGTGAGTGGGCCACGGCCACCATCGGCGTGGGCCGCGGGAACCGTGTGGAACTCCTGCGAGAACTGCGGTTTCCGCACTCGCTGGGACTGCTGTACTCGGCCTTCACGTACTTCTGTGGCTTCAAGGTGAATGCCGGTGAGTACAAGCTGATGGGCCTGGCACCCTTCGGCGAGCCTCGGTACGCGAGCCTGATCCGCGAGCGCATCGTGCGCATCCACGAGGACGGCTCGATCTGGATGGATCCCGACTTCTTCAACTACATGGGCGGGCTGACCATGACCTCGCGCCGATTCGACGGTCTGTTCGGCGGCCCGCCGCGGCGGCCCGAGTCGCCGATCACGCAGCGCGAGATGGATCTGGCGGCCTCCATCCAGCTGGTCACGGAGGAGATCATGCTGCGGATGGCCCGGCATGCCCATGCGTTGACCGGGCTCGATCATCTCTGTCTGGCCGGCGGCGTGGCGCTCAACTGCGTGGCCAACGGGCGGATCCTGCGCGAGGGCCCTTTCCGCGACGTCTGGGTGCAGCCGGCCTCGGGCGACGCCGGAGGCAGTCTGGGGGCGGCGCTCTTCGCGTGGCATCACGTGCTCGGCAACGAGCGGGTGGCCGACGGTGTGCATGACCGCATGCGTGGCGCACGCCTGGGAAGCGAGGAGCGGCCCGATGCGATCGAGTCATGGCTTCGAGACAGCGGGGCGGTCTGGCACCGGATCACCGACGAGCCGACGCTTCTGGACCGCGTGGCGAGCCTGCTGGAGCAGGGCATGGTGGTGGGCTGCGTGGAGGGGCCCATGGAGTTCGGGCCACGAGCCCTTGGTGGCCGCAGCATTCTGGGCGACCCGCGCCGCGAGGCCATGCAGACCCAGATGAACGTGAAGATCAAGTTCCGCGAGTCGTTCCGGCCCTTCGCGCCGGCGGTGCTGCAGGACCGAGCCGCGCAGTGGTTCGAGTGGAGCGAGGCGCATCGCAGTCCCTACATGCTCATGGTGGCACCGGTGTCGGCAGGCCGGCGGCAGGGCGATGCGATGGCCAGCGGCCGCACCGGACTGGACCGCGTGAAGGACCGTCGCAGCGAGATCCCGGCCGTGACGCACGTGGATCACTCCGCCCGCCTGCAGACGGTGGACGCGGACACCCGATTCGGGCGGCTGCTGCAGGCCTTCGAGCGCCGCACGGGATGTCCGGTTCTGGTCAACACCAGCTTCAACGTGCGCGGCGAGCCGATCGTCCGCACGGCCGCCGAGGCGTTCCGGTGCTTCCTGAACACGGACATGGATGCGCTGGTGCTCGGCGACTGTCTGCTGCTCAAGAGCGAGAACGCCGCGGCAGGTGCCGAGGCTCGTGCGAAGTACGTGGCCAGTTTCGAACTGGACTGAACCATGATCGAGATTCCCTGGCACCCAGACCCACGATCGCTCCGCCAGTTCGCGGCCATCTGGTTCCCGCTGTTCGCGGCCGTGGTCGGGTTCCTGGTCGGGCGAGGAACCGGTGCGTGGGGCGCGGTGCAGGTGGCGTGGATGGCCTGCGCGGGCGTGTCGCTGCTGGGGCTGCTCTGGCCCGCGGGCATCCGTCCGGTGTTCCTGGGGCTCCTGCTGCTGACCTTCCCGATCGGCTGGGTGGTGTCGCACGTGCTGCTCATGGCCATCTTCATGCTGGTCTTCCTGCCGATCGGTGTGCTGCATCGGCTTCGCGGGCGGGATGCGCTGCGACTGCGGCCGCCGTCGCCTGGCGAGAGCCTGTGGACCACGGTGGAGCCCGTGCAGGATGCTGCCCACTACACTCGACCATCCTGATGACCACGCCGCCGCGTCCAATCGGTCCCTCGCTCGAGCAGCTCAAGGCGGCTCGCCAGGGCGGCCTCGTGCGCGACCTGTGGCACTTCATGCGTCACAACAAGAAGTGGTGGCTGCTGCCGATCCTGGCGTGCTTCGCCCTGTTCGGCCTGCTGCTGCTGCTCAGCGGCACCGGCGCGGCACCGTTCATCTACACGGTGTTCTGATGCCGCCCACCGCGCAGGACATCCAGTCCCGGCTGTCGGTGCTTCTTCGCGTGGCCGAGCAGGCCGCGGAACTGACGCGTTCGTACTTCCAGAGCGACCGGGTGCGGGTGGAGAGCAAGTCCGACGAGAGCCCCGTCACGCAGGCCGATCGCGAGGCAGAGCAGCTCATCCGCGCGGCGGTCACGGCCGCCTTCCCGCAGGATGGCTTCATTGGCGAGGAGTTCGGCACGCAGCCGGGTGCCAGCGGCTTTCACTGGGTGATCGACCCCATCGACGGCACGGTCAGTTTCGCGGCAGGTGTGCCGCTCTACGGATCGCTGATCGGCATCGAGCACACCGACGTCGATGGCACGCGCCGCGTGGTGGCCGGCGTGGCCAGCATGCCGGCGCTGCGTGAGCGCGTCTGGGCGGTTGAGGGCGGTGGCGCGTGGTGGGAGCGGCAGGGCATGCCGAAGGTGCTGGCCCGCGTCTGCGAGCCGCGAGCCTTCAGGGACTGCATCGCATGCACCGCCGGCGTGGAGTACTACCGCCGCACGGATCGCATGGGCGTGCTTCGACGGCTGGAGGAGACCTTCGGCCGCATGCGAGGCTGGAGCGATTGCTACGCGCTGGTGCTGGTGGCCACGGGGCGGTGCCACGTGGCGCTGGATCCACTGATGAACCCCTGGGACTGCGGTCCGTTCCCGGTGATCCTGGCCGAGGCCGGCGGCGTCTTCACCAGCTGGAAGGGCGAGCCCGGCATCCACGGCGGCGACTCCGTGGCATGCCATCCGGCCATGCATGCCGAACTGCTCCGGCTGTTGCGCGACCAGGCCGGGTGACTCAGGTCACCAGCAACGCCTCGCCGGCCAGCCCCGGACCGAACGCCATGCCCATCCAGGGTCGCGGCACGTCGCCGCGCTGCAGCCGCTCCAGGATGAAGAGCAGCGTGGCGCTCGACATGTTGCCGAAGTCCCGCAGGATGTCGCGGCTGCAGTCGCCCGAGGCCTCCGGCAGCGCGAGCGACGCCAGCACCGCCTCGATCACCCGTGGTCCGCCGGGATGGATGGCCCATCCACCGATGTCCGTCGTGCCAAGTCCATGCCGGTCCAGCACGCCCCGGATCCAGGGCCCCACGCGATCCTGCAGGATGTCCGGCACGCGCGCACCGAGCGTCATCTCGAAGCCGTGGTCGCCCACCGTCCACGCCATCTGGTCCAGCGTGTCCGTCAGCAGCACGCTCTCGAAGGCATGCAGACGCGGGGCATGTTCGTGTACGCCGACCACGGCGGCCGCCGCGCCATCGGCGAAGAGCGTGTTGGCCACCAGACGATCCAGACGGTCGCCGTAGTGCAGGTGCACCGAGCACACTTCCACGCAGCACACCAGCACGCGTGCTCCGGGATCGGCGTGCACCAGGGCGGCCGCCACCGCCAGCGCGTTGACCGCCGCATGGCAGCCCATGAATCCCACGTGGGTGCGACGCACGGTGGGCCCAAGTCCCAGATCCTCCATCAGCCACTGGTCGGGACCCGGGGCGTTGAGGCCGGTGCAGCTGGCGGTGACCACGTGCGTGATGCGATCCGCCTCCGTTCTCGACCGCTGCATGGCCAGACGGGCCGCCCGGGCCGCCATCGGCCGAGCGGCGGACACGAATCGCGCCATGCGGGCCGCAGTGCCCGGGCCGGCGCCTGCCGGATCCGGGGGATAGAAGGTGGGTTCGCCCGTTCGATCGGCGGTGTCACAGTGGCGGACCTCGATGCCACTGCGGCGTGCCAGGCGCTCGGTCACCGCGCGATCCACGCTGGTGGGCGCGATGCGGTCGGCGATGGGTACCCATTCCGTCTGGCGCATGGCCCGATCGGGTACCGCCGTGCCAAGGCCCAGCAGCGAAGGCGTGATCACGCCCGGCATGCGCGGCCCCCAAGTGGATCGACCGCGCCGAGGGACTCCGCGATTCGGGACGCGACCGCGGGCCAGCGTTGCGCGGCATGCAAGCCGGCCTGGACGAGCACGGGATGGCGCAGGATCCTGGCCACCACCCCGCAGCGAACGCCGGACATGCGGGTGAGCGAACGGGCTCGAGCCGGCCATGCCTTCATGGTGGTTTCGCCGGCCAGGACCGCCGCCGCGTGATCGCCCGCCGCCTTGCCGGTGGCCATCGCCCATCCCATGCCCTCGCCGGTGAAAGGCTCCACATACCCGGCCGCGTCCCCCGTCACGAGCGTGTCGTGGTCATGCACATGGTGCCGGGTTCGCCAGAGTTGCGGCGTGCCCTGCCATGGGGCGCGCTGCACCGCTTCGCGATCCAGCGTCCACGCGCCAAGCAGCCGCTCCATGCATCCGGCCGCGCCTCCCGAGGCCCGGATGGCGTCGGCACGCACTGCCGCAGCCGCATCCACGCGTCCATCGGGCAGCCGCACCAGGCCCACGTACCCGTCACGGTGGACCTGCATGCGGATCTCGTCATCGTCCAGTTGAACGGCCTGGGCGGGCAAGATCGCGCCGAGGCCCATTCGGCTCGTGCCTCGTACGCGCCACGCGAAGCGGGGATTGTCCCGGAGCGACACGCCCTGCAGTCCGTCCGCTGCGATGCGGATCCGGGCGTGCACGCATCGCTCGCCTCCCGGCCCACGCAGGCGCACCCTGCCGCCCGCCTCGATCATGCCCACGAGAGGCCATGCGAGCGTCGCACCGGCATCCGCCGCGGCCCGCAGCAGGGCGCTGTCCAGTTCTCCACGCGAGACCACTGCGGTACCGTCTCGCCCAACCTGCACAGCGCGACCGCCCCACGAGAGCAAGACCCGCTGGACGCGGCGGGCACGGTCCAGCACATGTTCCAGGCCTGCCTGTCGAAGCACCTGCTGGCCCATGGGAGCCAGGCAGCAGCCGCAGACCTTCTCGCGTGGATGCGCCGCACGATCCACCAGCAGCGTGGCAAGGCCCGCGCGCGCCGCCAGGATCGCGGCCATGGCGCCGGCGGGGCCGCCGCCCACCACCAGCACGTCCACATGCGCCGGCAGTCCCCGCGCGTGCTGCACGGCAGGGATCGCGATCATGCCGCCACACCTCGCTCCCACCAAAGCCGCCACCGCACCGGGTCCGCCACACGCACCGCGGCGTGCCGCAGCCCCGCGCGATCGGCCAACGTGCGCATCTCCTGCGGCTGGTGCGCCGCGCGCACGCTCGCGATCGCGTCGTGATGCACCACGGGACTGCGGGTCAGCATGCGGGAGCCGAGCCACACCAGCCCCAGGGCCAGCCAGGTTCGGCGCAGGTCGCTCACGCCCACGGCCAGCCGAGCCGCAGTGCGCATGGCCCCAAGGATGCGGATCACGTCCGGCCCGTCGAAATGGTGCAGGAAGAGACTGTTGATCACCAGGTCCGCCGCGGGAAGCGGCTGCCCAAGGACATCCACCTCCGCGCCCTCGCACGACAGTCCGGCGGCCCGTGCCCGCGCCAGCCCATACCGCAGCGCATGGGCACTTCGGTCGGTCAGGGTCCACCGCAGGCGCATGCCGTGGCGTCGGGCCACGGCGTCCATCCGGATCGGCAGATCGCCGCCGCCCGAAGCCACGTCAAGCACGTGCAGCGAGTCGCCATTCCGGGCCGCCAACGCGCGCACGCTCGGCCACAGGGCTCGATGGCAAAGCGAGAGGGCGTTCAAGCGCGCCAGGCCATCCAGAGCCGCGTCATGGTCGCGGGGGCGCAGGGCGGGATCGTCCATCCACTCCGCCTCGCGCATGCGGGCAAGGGTCATCGGGCCGCCCCCGCGCAGACATCGCCTCTCCCGACGCTCACGCGCCGCGGTCCCGATAGCTCGGCGG
Organism: Planctomycetota bacterium; assembly: GCA_046048055.1. Taxonomy (GTDB): domain Bacteria; phylum Planctomycetota; class Phycisphaerae; order Phycisphaerales; family SM1A02; genus SYAC01. Next base: position 17,362 of record JBJOGW010000003.1, on the reverse strand, counting down.
GGCCGCCCATCGCATCTTCTCGACCAGCGTGTCCCAGTAACTGCGATCGGGATTGCCGATGAACCGGGCCGAGGTGTGATGTCGGCCGGCCAGCAGGCGGTCACCCTTGGAGAGCGGCACGATGGCCTGCCCGTCCAGCACCAGCGAGGTGCCCTCGTTCACGCGCACCGCCTCGACCAGGATCTCCAGATGGCTCGGGGCCACGATCGGCCGGAACGCGAGGCTGTGGGCGCAATTGGGCGTGACGATGATCGCCTCCACGTCCGGCTGCACGATCGGCCCGCCCGCGCTCACGTTGTAGGCGGTGCTGCCCACCGGCGTGGCCACGATCACGCCATCACCCACCAGGTCCGGTCCCGGCCGGTCGCCAAGCGTGATCTTGAGCTCGATCATGCGGAAGGGGGCGCCGGCGGTGATGGCCGCCTCGTTGATGGCCAGTCCCTCATGCACCAGGTCGCCGCGGGCGTTCCGCACGATCGCCTCCAGCACCATGCGGCTGCGCACCACGGGATCTGCGCCGAAGACCATCTCGGCATGCCTGCGAAGTCCGTCCAGGTCGAACTCGGCCAGGAATCCGAGCCGACCGAAGTTCACGCCCACCAGCGGCACGGCGCGGTCGATCAGGCGCCGGCACTGGGAGATGAGCGTGCCGTCGCCGCCGAGCACGACCACCCGGTCGAACGTGGTCCGCAGGGGGATGGGCCTCTGGTCGGCCTCCAGTTCCTCCACGATGCGGCCATGCGCGCTCACGATGCGCCGCACCTCGTCGATCGCCTGCGGCACGCCCTCGCGCGAGCGGTCCGCCACCAGGAGGACTTCGGTCATGCCACCATGCCCTTCGTCAGCCGCAGGAAAGCCGTTTCAAGATCCGCGGCGGCCTGCTGCATGCCGCTCAGCCGGAAGCCGGCGGCCACCAGCCGCGCCGGCAGGTCGCTCAGCGGCACGCCGGCGGCCGGATCCAGGGTCACCTCCAGGCGGGGGGAGCCCTCGGTCATGGCGATCTCCACCCGGGCCACGCCCGGAACCTGGCGCAACAGTTCGGCCGCCTGCTCGTGCCGGTCGTCCAGCGTGAGTCGCACCAGCGTGCCGCGATGGGCTCGGGCCATGGCATCGGCCATGCGTCCGGCGTAGACCAGCTTTCCCTGCTCGATGATGCCGACGCTGGTGCACAGCTCGGCCAGCTCCGGCAGAATGTGGCTGCTGATCAGGATGGTCTTGCCCATCCGGCGAAGCTCCTTGAGCAGTTCGCGCATCTCGATGCGCGCCCGCGGATCCAGTCCCGAGTTGGGCTCGTCCATCAGCAGCACCTTGGGATCGTGCAGCAGCACGCGGGCCACGCTCAGTCGCTGCTGCATGCCGCGACTGAGCCCGTTCACCTCGCTGAAGCGCTTGCCGGCCAGGTCCGTCAGCTCCAGCACCTCGCCCACCACCTTGTCGCGCGCCTTGCCGTGGGTGCCGTAGCAGGCGGCGAAGAACTCCAGGTACTCCTGCACCACCATGTCCTCGTAGGCACCCATGAAGTCGGGCACGTAGCCGATGATCGGTCGGATGAGATGGTTCTGGTAGCCCACGGTCTTGCCATCCACCCGGGCCTCGCCCCAGGTGGGCTTGAGCAGCGTGGCCAGGATCTTGATGGTGGTGGTCTTGCCGGCACCGTTGGGACCGATGAAGCCGAAGCACTCGCCGGCCTCGATGGACAGGTTCAGGTTGTCGAGCGCCGTGAGCTCGCCGTACTTCCTGGTCAGGTTGACGGTCTCGATCATCGCCATGGGCGGACCCCTAGGGTAGGGCACGGCCCGAGGGCGGCTGCACCGTGCCCGCGTCCGGCACGTCGAGCGGAATCAGGCATCGCACCATCACCAGGCCCTCGCTCGAGGGCGTCCGGCCATCCACGCGCAGGGCAGCCGGAGCGGGCTGGGTGGGCAGGAATCCCGTGATGATCAGGCATGGTGAGGCGAACCAGGCCGACAGGTCCAGCTCGCGAGCCAGCAGCCGCGTCACGCGCGCCACCTCCGGGTCCGCCGGCGGATTGGCGCGGTACACCGGTGGGGTCAGCATCTGGTACTGCGAGAGCATGGTGAGGTTGTCCTGCGGTTCCCGGAACAACGCGCCCGCGGCACGCGCCTGGATGCCGAGCGGATCACCCGCCGCGCGGCGCAGCGGCACGCCGTAGACCTGATCCGCCTGCACGGTGAAGTCGTGCTCGCTCTCCCCGGGCACCGCGGCCGCGCCGTTCTTCATGCCCAGCGCCAACGCCACGTCGAGCGGCTTGCCGTCCCAGAGGGGCACGCGCCCCGTGCGGGCTGGCCTGGGCGGAAGTCCGGATGGTTCGATGCGAGGCAGGGATCCGCTGCCCCACGACCGCTGCGGATAACGAAACGGCGTGACCAGCGTGAGCGTGACGTCCTGCAGCGGGGCGGGCAAGGCATGCGAGATCGAGCCTTGCACACGCATGCCCGCGCGCGATCCCGCCTGCGCCGTGACCGAGATGGGCGCATCCTGCCAGATGCCATCACCCCAGCCCGCCGGCATGGCGCCCGCCCACCATGCCTGCAGGTCGGTCTGCGTGCCTCGGCTGGGCACCTCGATGGTCCACGGTGTGTCCACGTCGCGAAGACCCCGTGCCAGGTCGGGAAACCGCTGGGCGTTTCCCCGGGGCGGGGGGCTCCAGTCCAGCAGCAGGTCGCCGGACGCTCCGTCCTCCAGCGAGAGCGTGCTGCTGCCAAAGCCCTCCAGCGCCACGCTCATCCATGCCATGCCCCGCCAATCGGTCGGGCGTGCGGCGCCGCGATGGAACACTGCGTCCACCACGCTCAGGTGACGCACGCGCACGCGGGGTCCGGCCACAAGCCAGCCGGCGGCCCATGCCACGCTCGCCGCACCCACGGCCACCAGGGCGAATGCGGGCCAGGTCCATCGCAACCTGCCTCGGCGCCGCAGGAGCAGCCATGGAAGCGGAACCGCCACCACCCAGTAGGCCACGAAGAAGCCCATCACCAGCAACACGCCCACCGCCACCTGCACCGTGCCGCCCAAGGCCGTCTGCACCATGGAGCCACTGCCGGCCTCCCAGCGCACGGCGCCCGTCGTGCTGGCCAACTGCCGGGGCTGGGTCTCCTGCCAGGCGCGGTAGTCGGCATCGCTCGGCGCGTCGGCTCGGCGGCCCAGCACCGCGTTCCAGAAGGCATCCGCCTGCGGCAGGCCACCTTCCATCAGCGCATCGCGATGCAGCGAGGCCAGGTCCACGCCCACCACGGTCACGAAGCCGTGTCCTTCCACCCGTCGCATGGCCACGGCCTTGCCGGAAACGCTCAGCGACACCAGGGGCCGCCACGCCGGATCCGGTTGCGATGGGTCGAACAGCGTGGCGCGGATCACGGCACCGGGCCTGCGAAGCGTTCCCCCCTTGGCCATGATCGGCAGCAACTCGGACACCGGCAACGCCTGCACGCGTTCGGATCGCACGCCATCCAGTCCGATGCCGCCCGCCGTCCATGGATCGCCGGTCTCCGGCAGCACCACCACCAGGTGCCCGCCGCGCCGCACCCAGGCCATGAGGGCCTCTCGCTGTTCCTCGCTGGCCGCCTGCAGACCCTCGTCGCCGGTCCAGACCAGCGTGTCCAGCGCCTGCAGGCCCTCCCAGCGATCGGGCAGGTCGCGCGCGCGCGCGCCACGCACCAGCCGCGTGAGTTCCTGCATGGATGGAACCGTTTCGCCGCCGCCCGTGGCTTCCAGGGTCTCCAATCCCATGCCCGCATCGCCGATCACGGCGATCACGCCCTGGTCCATCTCCACCGGCATCGAGGGATCCGGCACCTCGCCTGGCCGAAAGCGGTGCGTGGCCAGTTCACGCAGCCGCTCGTCGCCGCGAGCCTCGAACAGCCGCAGCGTGAACACCTCGCCCGAGAGGTCGTCGGCCCTCGCGGCGGGCGGCAGGCGCGCATAGAGCCAACGGCGGGCCGCCACGCCCGGTGCCAGCGTGACGCGCCGTGCGTGGATCACCGTGTCGCCGTCGGCGTTGGGCAACTCCCACTGGAGCAGGCACGCCATCGGCTCCCGCTCCTCGCTGCGAAGGCTCACGAGCAGGCCGGTCACGTCGCCCGGGCGAAAGCACCGCAGGGCGCCGAACCGCAGCACCGACACGCTCACGCCCTCGGCATGCGCCGCACACCATGCCGCCATCGTCAGCAGCGCCGCGGGGAGCCGCCACCATCTCGCGAGCTTGTGGGACTGGGCGCGCATCAGGCCCGAAGTTGCGCGATCTCGTGCAGGATCGCCGCATGGCTCAGCGTGCCGCGCCGATGGCAGCTCAACTCGAACTTCTCGTTGGGACTGTGCACGCGGTCGTCGTCCAGGCCAAAGCCCACCAGCAGGCTCTCCAGGCCCAGGATCCGCTGGATCGAGCCCACGGCGGGAATGCTGCCGCCCGAACCGATGCGGACCGGTCCCACGCCATAGATCCGCTCCAGGCCTCGTTCGGCCGCCACCAGATAGGGGCTCTCATCGGCCACGCGGATGGGCGGGTTGCGGCCGAAGCTGCGCACGTCGAGCCGGTAGCCCTCGGGCACCCGTGCCCGCAGGTGCGACTCAAGTTGCCGGAACACCTTCTCCGGATCCATGTCCGCCACCAACCGACACGAAATCTTGACGCTGGCCTTGCTGGCGATCACGGTCTTGGCGCCCTCGCCGGTGTAGCCGCCCACGATGCCGTTGCAGTCGCAGGTGGGGCGGCACCAGGTGCGAGCCATCGCATCGTGGCCGGGTTCACCAAAACCGGAACGCACGCCTGCGGCCGCCAGGAACGCATGCTCGTCGAAGTCCAGCCGGCGCCACTGATCCCGAACGCGTTCCGGCAGCGGCCGCACATCGTCGTAGAAGCCCTCGATCGCCACGCGACCATCGTCATGGTGCAGGCTCGCCACCATGCGGGCGAGCGCGTTGATCGGATTGGCCAGCGAGCCGCCGTAGAGGCCCGAGTGCAGGTCGTGCGAGGGACCGGTCAGCGTGGCCTCGATGTAGACCAGGCCCCGGAGCATGGTGGTGATGGCTGGCGTGTCCACATCCCACATGCCCGTGTCGCTCACCACGGCCACGTCGGCCTGCAGCAGGTCCTTGTTGGCCTGCATGAAGGGTTCCAGGCTCTCGCTGCCGCTCTCCTCCTCGCCCTCCAGCATCACGGTCACTGGGCAGGGTGGGCCGCCGGCGCACGCATGCCAGGCTCGCAGCGCCTCCAGGAACGTCATCACCTGTCCCTTGTCGTCCACGGCGCCGCGGGCCACGATCCGGGGTCCGCGCGGTCCCTGCACCACCACGGGCTCGAACGGCGGACTCTCCCACAGTTCCAGCGGATCCGCAGGCTGCACGTCATAGTGGCCATAGAACAGCACGCGGGGGCGACCGCTACCGGCCGGACCGGGATGCGTGGCCACCACCATCGGATGCCCACCCGTCGGCATGGCGCTCGCCTGGAATCCCATCGACGTCAACTCGGCCACGCACCATGCGGCGCCGCGAGCCACCTCGGCGGCGAAGGCCGGATCCGTGCTCACGGTGGGAATCCGAAGGAATGCCTTCAGCCGCTCCACCGCCAGCGGGTGGTCGGCTTCGGCCCGGGCCAGGACGCCATCAAGGGACGCGGTCATGCTGCAGCGAAGGCTAACGCCTCCCGCATGGTCGCTCAGTCGCCCATGGCCACCACCAGCGCGTGCAAGCCGAAGGCCACCAGCAACGCCACGGTGAATGCGGTCGCCAGCCACCGTTCCAGGGTCACGGTCTCTCGCCACGACCGCATGGCATCCGTCGGGGGTGGGCTCAGGTCGATCAGACCCTCCATCTCGGCGTAGCAGCGGGGCGGGCGCGACACGAAATCCTCGCCGCAGCCCACGCAGGCCTCAAGCCGTCGGTCCAGGGACACGCGTCCGCACGCGAGGCAGCGGGGCGTCAGGTGCCGATGCCCCAGGCTGGAGGCGCGAAGACGCATCGGTGGCTACCGTAGCACCGCTCAGGGGCCGAGCCAGCCGAGAGCGGGGATTCCATGAAGGAAAGCATCATCGATCTGGATCGCTGGGTCCGACACCTCGCGCGGGTCTCGGGTCTGGAGCCCGTGGCGGACACCGCACCGCCCTCGCTGCACGCCATGCACGACGATGGCCTGGATGCTCGCCTGTGGCGGACGGCCGTCTCGGCGGATGTCTTCATGCCCGAGCCTGCCATGCTTGTGGGCAAGGGACCGCTCCGGACCTGGGAGGGCAGGGAGACGATCGAGGTCTGGACCGAGGTGGAACTGGCCTCGATGCACGCCCTCTGGCGGCTTGCCCGAAGGCATGTCCGGCCCGACCTGAAGGCCCGATTGAACCTGGCTGCGGCGTGGCACATGGATCACACGCAGCCCGACAACGCGACGAATCGCCCCTGGGCCCTGCACGTGTTCCTGCTGCATGGCTCAGGCGAGGGACGCGTCTACGCCGAGACGCTGCTGCACAACGCCCTCGCCCTTCGTGGCCATCCGGAGCCCGGTTCGGCATGGGTTCTGATGGACGCCGCCGCGGAACTGGCCATCAAGTCGGCAGCGAGCATCCCGTAGCATCCGCTCCATGCCTGATCGAGTGGTGGTGGACCGGATCGATTTTCGCGAAGCGCTGGTCTTCCCGCGCGTGGTCGGATCGGTGGTGGGTGCGCTGCAGCCAGCCAGAGTGCTGCTGGCCACGTTCGCCTTGCTGGGCATCATCGTCGTGGGTCGGGCCTACGACCTGGTCCGTGGCCCGGTGGTTCCTGCCGCGGGCCTGCTGGCCGGAGACCGTGCCGCCGGTGACGTGGCCCTGGCCGGCGAGATGGCCCGCCGCATCGCCCGCGAGACGCTGCCGGCCGATCGCCGCCCCGCGGGCATGGACGGCTTCGGTGGTCGTGTCGACGTGGAGCAGGTGCACGCGGCCCTTCGTGCCTACCGCGGCCAGGTGGAGGGCAGCGACCGGGCCGCCGTGCAGCGTGCGCTGGACCGGCTCCAGCCCTATCGCGGCAAGGGGGCCTTCGAGGCGTTGGCCACGGCGATCGGCACGCGTCTGGATGCGCTCGTCACGGCGGTCGTGAGTCTCGAGGCGGGTGGGGTGTCGGGCGTGTTTCCCTGCCTGGCGGATCTGGGGATCACCATCCCCGTGGCCCTCTGGAAGGCGGACTGGTTCAGCGCCGTCTTCCTGGCGATCGCCTTCGGATCGCTGCTCGGTGTGTTCGGGGCGGCCCTCTGCCGCATGGCGGCGTTGGACCTGGCCCGAAAGCCCGGCCTGTCACCGCTGCAGGCGATGGAGTTCGTGTCGCCACGGCACTTGAACCATGCTCTGGTCCCGCTCTGGCCAGGCATCACGCTGGTGGTGCTGGTGCCTGTGGCGCTGCTGCTGGGGCTTCTGGGACGCGTGCCCGGTCTGGACGTGATCGCCGGACTCGCCTGGGGACTGGCGCTCTTCTTCTCGCTGCTCGCGGCGGTGGTGCTGGTGCCCTGGGCGCTGGCCATGCCCATGGCGATCGCGGCGAGCGCCTGCGAGGGATGTGACGGGCTCGAGGCCGCGCAGCGTTGCGGCGCCATGATCTATCGCCGCCCCTTGCATGCGCTGCTGTACGCCGCCTGCGCCGTGCTGGCGGTCTCGCTGCTCGCGTTCGTGGTGGACCTGATCACCACGGTGGCCATCGAGCTGGCGGCAGGGCTTGCGCGCATCTCGGCGGGGCAGGGGGCCTTGGCCAAGGCGGGCGGCGCGCGCTTCCTCGAGCCTGATGCGTTTCCGCCTGCGGGTGACACGGCGGGCGTCTCGCAAGCGCTCGGAACGGTTTCGGTGGGACTGGTCCAGTTGTGGCAGGGCCTGCTGCAGAGCCTGGCCGCGGGCGCGGTCTTCGGTGGCATCTTCACCGTGGCCACCGCGGCCTACCTGGCCATGCGACGAACCTGCGATGACCAGCCATTCGACGACCTGTGGATGCCGGGCCAGCCCGCGGGCAGCCGAGAGGGCTCCTCGTCGGGCTCCTGATCAGCGCCGGGAACGGTCCCTGAGCCCGTCGCCCGTCTTCAGCCCAGGCCGCCCTTGAGCGGTCGGCTCGCGGAGAACTTGGCTCGCAACTTCGCCATGGCCGGATCGTCGGGGCGGGCCGGCTGCGCGGCCGCACCGCCGTGTCGATCCTTGGCCGCGGGCGAGGCTGGGCGGTCCATGGTGGCCTTGATCGAGAGGCTCAGCCGACGGCGTCCCGGATCCACGCTGAGCACCTTGGCGGTGACCACCTGGTCCGTCTTGAGGGCGTGCTCCACGCTGGGAATCCGGTCGTGGCTGATCTCGCTGATGTGCACAAGACCCTCCACGCCCGGAGCCACCTCCACAAAGGCGCCAAAGGCCGCCAACTTGGTCACGCGTCCGGTGACGGTCTCGCCGGTGGCGATGGCCTCAAGCCGTCCCGCGGTGGGATCCTGCATCACTTCCTTGCGGCTGAGCGAGATCTTGGGGGGCTTCTGGGCCGCATCCACGCGCAGCACCTTCACGCGCACCACGTCGCCCACCTTGACCACCTCGGAAGGGTCCTTGATGCGATCGTGCGAAAGGTCGCTGATGTGGATCAGGCCGTCCACGCCGCCCAGATCGGCGAACGCGCCGAAGGCCTGCACGCTGCTGATGGTCACGTCGCGGATCTGGCCCGGAGCCAGTTCCGCCAGCGTCTTCTCCCGCATGGCCGATCGTTCCTGGGCCAGGGCCGCCTTGCGGCTGAGCACCATGCGTCCCTTCTCCTTGCGGAGCTCGATGATCATGCATGGGAACTTCTCGCCCAGGAAGATGCTGATGTCCTCGACCGGTCGAATGTCCACCTGGCCCGCCGGCATGAAGGCGCGGTGGTGGGACACTTCCATGTCCAGCCCGCCCTTGTTCATGCCGGTGCATCGGGCCTCGACGATCTGGCCCACGGCCAGGTGCTCCCACGGCGCCTTGGTGGTGGCGCCAGGCAGGGCCAGGATGAGCAGGTTCTCGAAGGCGTCGAGGCGTTCCACCACGAACTCCACCTGTGCTCCCGGCTGGGGCGGCTCGACGAACTGACGCAGTGGGCACACGCCCTGGCTCTTGGGCCCGAACTCCACCATCACGTCCTCGCCTTGCACCCGCACCACCGTGCCCACGCGGGTCTGGCGCTCGCTCTTCGCCCGCGCGGCGGGCACTCGGCTGGTCGGCAGATCCAGCAGTTCGCGATCGCTCAGGCCTCCGAGAGCGGCCTGCATCTCCCGCTCCAACGAGGCGTCAAGCCCAGTGAGGGGCGCGGGCGCGGACGGAGGGGTGGCGGGATTCGGGTCCGTCATGATCGAGGCGGCAGCGTAACCGTATCCGCCCTCCCCACGCGAATCAGGAAACCGCATCGGACCCCAGGCACGAATGGTCGGGGTACGCCCTCCCTTGGGCTTGCCCGGGGTTATATTCCCGCTCCCCGGGCTCGTCCCCTCGCTCGCACCTGATCCTGCCCCCACGGCCCAGACCCACACGCCCGCATGCCGAAGAATCAATCCGCCTGGGGCATCGAGATCGGTGCCTTCGCCATCAAGGCCATCCGTCTCGAGCGCGACGGCGACGAGGCCAGCGTCGAGGATTTCGCCTACATCCCGCACGCCAAGCCTCTGACCACGCCGGACATCGACCCGGTGGAGATGACCCGGCTCACGCTGCAGCAGTTCGTCACGGCCAAGAACATCGAGAACGTGCGGGTGGTGGTGTCCGTGCCCGGCTCGGTCAGCCTGGCCCGGTTCGCCAAGTTGCCCCCGGTGCCGCCCAAGCAGGTGCCCAGCATCGTGAAGTTCGAGGCGGTGCAGCAGATCCCCTTCCCCATCGAGGAGGTGGAGTGGGACTACCAGACGTTCACAAGCGAGGACAGCCCCGAGGTCGAGGTGGGCATCTTCGCCATTCACAAGGACAAGATCGGCGAGCGGCTGCGGCTCTACGCCGAGTTCGGCATTCGTCCGGAACTGGTCACGCTGGGGCCGTTGGCCGTCTTCAACGCCATCTCCCACGACATGAATCTGGGCGAGCAGCACAAGCCGATCGTGGCCCTGGACATCGGCACGCAGTCCAGCGACGTGGTGGTGGCCGAGAACGGTCGCTGCTGGATCCGCACGTTCCCGCTGGGGGGCACGCACTTCACCGAGCGGCTGGTGGACGCGTTCAAGGTGCACTACTCCAAGGCGGACCGTCTCAAGGGCGAGAGCGCCACCAGCAAGTACGCCCGCCAGATGATGCAGGCCATGCGCCCCGTGTTCGGTGACCTGGTCACCGAGGTGCAGCGATCGCTGGGCAACTACCAGATGACGCACCGCGAGAATCCCATCGAGCACGTGTTCGGCGTGGGCAGCACCTTCCGCATTCCAGGCCTGCGCAAGTTCCTGGGACAGCAGCTGGGCGTGGAGGTGGAACGGCTGGACGAGTTCAAGCGGATCCGCGTGGAAGGTCGCGAGGCCGCGGACTTTGCCGCCAATTCGGTCAATCTGCTCACGGCCTATGGCCTGGCCCTGCAGGGCATCGGTCTCGGCCGGATCAACGTGAATGTTTCGCCGCTGGCCAACCTTCGGGACAAGATGTGGTCGGCCAAGACCAAGTGGTTCGCCGCGGCCGCCAGCGTGGCGGTGGTGGCCTCGGCCGGCCTCTTCCTGCGACCGTTCCTGGATGCGGGCACCATTCGATCCGCTGGCTCCGGCGGCGATGCCATGCAGGCGGCCACCACGGCCATTGCCCAGGGTGAGGCGCTCAAGCGGGACCTTGAGGCGGCGCAAGGTGAGGGCGACGCTGGCGCCACGCTCACCAATGTCCAGCTCACGGTCAAGGGTCAGGAGGTCTGGCCCCACCTGGTGCATGACGCGTTCGCGGCCGTGCTGAGCAGCGAGCCTGCGCTCGAGCTGGCGGCGGATCCACGGGAACTCCTGACCATCCCCAACGCGGATCGGCGGTTCATCTCGCTCGAGAGCCTCTCAGGCACCTACGAGGTGGCCGCCGAGGGCGGGGCCCGCTCCATCACGGTGCAGATGGGGGTGGAGTACGTGAACATGGACAAGAAGGCGGCCACGTTCCTGGAGGGCACGGTGGGGAAGTGGCTTCGTGATCATGCCGACAGGCCGACGGTGCCCTACGCCATCGATCCCGCAAGCATCAGGATCGTCGAGGGTGACTACCGCGAGATTGCCGTGCCACGCAGTGACTCCGATGCGGCCACCGACGCCCCGCCGGGTGGATCGCTGCCTCCGGCACCTCCGCCGGGGGCCTCCGATGGCCGTGGCGGACCGGGTACGCCACCCCCGGGTGCTGGTGCTCCCTCATCGGGAGCGGGTGCAGGCTCCCGGCCCGGACGTCGTCGCGGCGGAGGAGGAACGGTTCGAAGCGGGGGCGGGCTGGGCGGCATGAGCCTCGGAGGACCGAATCCTGGCGAGGATCCCACGCCGCCTGAAATGGGCGGTGAACAGCCCAGCGGCACCGGACCATCCGGTCCGCCGAATGCAGCCGAAGTGCAGAAGACAACGGGTGATCTGGAAGCGCTGGCACCACTGGGCTCGCCGCCCCCGGTCTACGGGCCCGGTGCGCGGGTGTACAGCGGCACGGTCACCTTCAAGGTGGTGCTTCGAGGCGGTGCCGAGGCGTCCGAGGGCGGATCCTTCGAGGGAGCCCCGCAGTGAAGCTTGACCTGAACGCGCTCAAGGACGTCGACTACGGCCAGTTGCTTGGCTGGCTTCGGCAACGATGGCTGCCGCTTCTCTGCGGGCTGATCGTGGTGGCATCGCCGCTGACGGCGTTCCTGCTTCTGGATGCCATGCACCGTCCGGTGCAGGAAGAGGCCAGGAAACGGGGCGAGCAGTTCGACAAGCTCGCCAGTCTCGAAAGGGCCTCCGTCACCGTGCGGCTGCCCGACGGCTCCAGCCGCGAGGAGAGCCTCTCTCAGGGACTCAATCGCGCCATCATCGACAAGGTGGCCGCCTACAACCGCTCGCTGGGTGAACTCTCCGGGGTCGCGTACGCCAAGGCCCTCGAGCGCAACCGCGGCGGCCACGCCATGGTCGCCGGACTTGACGCCTACCTCCCCATTCCCGTCGACCCCAACGCGCGCAAGGTGAACCTGCTCCGCGAGAGCGCGTTGCCTCTTCTCGAGTCCGCCCGTGATCGCCTGCTGCAGTCGAGTCGTGCTGGCCAGCCGCCTGCACCGGCCGCGGTGCTGGATCAGGTCCAGCGGGCCGAGGTGGAGTATCTCGCGGGCACGCTCCGCAAGCGTGCCCGCAGCGAGGTGACGGAACCCCGGGAGATCCAGGACCTGAACAACCACCTCGTCGACGCCCGCAAGGAGCTGCTCACCCAGCATGCCCTGAGCCTTGACTTCTACCTGGATCCATGGGCCATTCCCTGGCCAGCCTTCCCCTCGGGGGGCGAGGGCAAGGCTGATCCGTCGATGGATCAGGTCCTCTCCTCGCTGTTCGAGTACCAGTGGCGACTGTGGCTGGTCGAGGACGTGCTCGCAGCCATCCAGGCGGTGAACCGCTCGGGCTCCGGCGAGACGTCCCGTGGTCCGATGACGGCACCACTGAAGCGGGTGCTCCAGCTCGCGGTGCAGCCCATCCGGGCTGCCGCGACCGAGCAGGACGCGCAGGCCGACACGGGCATGGGGGGTGGTGAGGGCGGCGAGGGCGACGCCGGGCCCACCGGTGAGGCGATCGATCCCAAGGCCGCCGTGTCCGCCGATCCGGCCGCCTCGATCACGGGACTGGTCTCCAACCAGCTCTTCGATGTGCGCACGGCCACGCTCAGGGTTGTGATCGAGACCTCGGCGCTGCCCGCGTTCGTGGACCAGCTCGCCCGACAGAATTTCATGAGCGTGACCGATGTGTCCATGCGACCGGCCGACAGTTATCAGGCGGCCCGCGAGGGATACGTGTACGGAATCCAGCCCTGCAGCGACGTCACGCTCACGCTGCAGTCGATCTGGTTCCGCGAGTGGGTCACCGAGCGGATGCCCTCGTCGATGCGACGCACCTTGAACACCGCGGGTCCGGCTCCCCGAGAAGACGCGGGCACCGATGGTGAGTCCGGCACCGAGGGCACCCCCGATCAGGGCATGTGAGCCAACGCCATGAGCATGCGAAAGACCAACATCGTCGAGCGGCACTTCGAGAAGGCCATCCTTGCGGTCGTGGCTCTTGGCATGCTCGCGTGGCTTGGCATGGACCTGATGATGGTGGGCAAGACCCCCGTCAAGATGGGATCGCAGCAGGTCCCGCTCGACCAGGTGAACGAGGAACTCCGCAAGAAGGCCAGCAAGGTCGCGGCCAACCTGCGTTCCGCTGAAGTCGCCGTGGAGGGACTGGAGCCGGTCGATGCCACCGCCGGCGATCCGTCCAGCATGTTCGCGTTGCCGTCCGAGGTCGCCAAGCCGCTGCCTCAGGCCCAGCTCACCACGGCGACCGGTCTCTTCAATCCCGATCTATCGGGTCGTCAGGTCTGGTACCACGAGCCATCGTTCGGCCCGCTCAGCATGCTTCCCGTGCAGCAGTGGGAGGGGGCCCTGAGCGCCGAGACTCTGGCCAAGGAGACCGCTCTGGCTGCAGCGCTCGATGCGCGGCAGGGTTGGGCCAAGGGTGACCGAAACGTCATCTGCACCATGCCTGCGGCCAAGATCGACCTTGCGGCGATCCGCGAGGAACTCAAGCGCGAACAGCCGACCTCCTCGCCTCCGCGCATGGCGGTCCCGCCGGCGTGGCGCAACAGCTCGGTCACCGTCGTGGATGTGATCTTCGAGCGGCAGGAGCGTCAGTCCGACGGCCGATGGGGCCCCTCCACCATTGTTCCCACGCTGCCCGGGCGGATGACGCTGCGGGGGATGGATCCGAAGGAGCCGGGACCGATCTTCGAGGCGATGCGTGCCAATCCCACGCTGCAGCAGGAGATCCTCCAGCCGTCGTTCTTCCCGCTGGCCGGCGGATCCGTGCCAGAACTCTGCGGCGGACCCGAGGCCTCGGACGAGGACCTCGAGATCGTGACCCTGCGTGCGGAAGTTCGTCGCCGTCAGGATGAGCTGAAGAAGGTCCAGGAGGAACTGGATGCGGCCGGCGGTGAGTATCGGCGGCCGCCGGCTGGAGGCGGCGCCGGCGGCGGTGCGGGTCCAGGTGGCGGTGGACCGGGCGGCGGTGGTGGCCCCGGCGGCGGCGGGGCGTCGCGTCCGGGCACGGGTGGCGATGACCAGAAGCAGCTCAGCAAGCGGGTCAAGTTGACCAGGCAGCGTGACGAAGCCAGAAAGTCGCTGGAACGCGCCGAGGCGGCGCTCATGGCCAAGTTGCCCAAGCCCGTCGAGGGAGAGACTGGAGCCGCGGCCGCGGACGAGGCGCCGCAGGTGGCGGGCTTGAGCCTGAACGTGGATGACAGCGCGTGCGTGTGGACCCATGACTGGACCGTTCGTCCCGGCGAGCACTACCGCTATCGCTGCCGTCTCGCGATCCTGAATCCCTTCCTGGGACGAAGTCGCCAACTCGTCGATGACCAGAAGCGCCTGGACACGGAGTGGGGGGTGCGTCTCCTCACCGCCCAGACGGACTGGGTCGAGGTCACGGCGGGTTCCCCCAGCCAGTTCTTCGTGCTGGGCGGCACGCCTGAGGCCGGAAGCGCCGGCCTCGGATCAGGCCGCGTGCAGCTGTTCCGCCTCGAGGAAGGCCAGTGGCGAGAGCACACCGAGAGCGACGAGCCCGGAGATCTCATTGGTCATCGGTGGGAGGGCGGAAATGGTTCGGGAACGCCGTGGTTCGTGGTGGCCGTGCTCGAGGACCTCGCGGCGCAGACGCGAGCATCGCGCGAGCGTCCGGTGCTCGTGATCGTGGCTCCCCAGGATCAGGCTCGAATCGAGACGCGATGGCCCGCCGTGGACCAGGGCGATCAGGGTCGTCGCAAGATCCAGGCTCAGGCGGCCGCCTCTCCGGCTGCGTCTGGATCCTGAATCGCGGCGTAAAGAGCCTTCAGGGCTTGGGTTGCGGGAGCAACGGAGCCCGGTTTCGGGACCCTGAATCCAAGCCTGCTGGCCTTGTCGGTGGCTTCCCAACCATCCCTTGACAGCCCTTTGGGCTTCGTTACAATGCTCGGCCCGACACAGCGAAGGCTGTTTCGGGCCAAGGCGAAAGCCTTTCACTCTGTGACAAGTGCATGAGAGACGATGGTTGAATCGCACGCGTGTGCGGGCTGGGCCCGCGTCAACACGTGTGCGATCGATGGCAAGCACCGAATCGAGAAGCTTGAAGATGCTGCCTGCTCCGCACGTTCGTCTAGGCGTGTGTGGCAGGTCACCGGTCCAATGAGCAAAAGGGGCCGGTGTGGGCGTCGATCAGAGATCGCCGGCCAGACGCGAGTCTGTCCGACGGCATCCGGTCGACGTGGCCAAGCGTGAAAGGGCATACGGTGGATGTCTTGGCGTCGAGAGGCGATGAAGGACGTAGGAACCTGCGATAAGCCCAGGGGAGCTGGTAACCGAGCTTCGATCCTGGGATCTCCGAATGGGGCAACCCGGCCGCAAGGTCACCCGGGCCTGAATGCATAGGGCTCGTGGAGCGAACGCAGCGAACTGAAACATCTCAGTAGCTGCAGGAAAGGAAAGCAACCGCGACTCCGTAAGTAGCGCCGAGCGAAAGCGGATTTACCAGAGGAACGTTGAACGGTCTGGAAAGGCCGGCCAAAGAAGGTGATAGCCCTGTATCCGCAAATCTGGGAATGGCTTCAAGTAGAGTCAGGCTCGAGAAACCTGGCTTGAACATGGGGGGACCACCCTCCAAGCCTGAGTACTCCTCGACGACCGATAGTGAACAAGTAAGGCGACTGAACGATGAAAAGCACCCCGACAAGGGGCGTGAAAAGTACCTGAAACCGTGTGCTTACACAGCGGTCACGGGCCTACGGGCTTGTGGCGTGCCTTTTGCATAATGAGCTGGCGAGTTATTCTTTGTGGCAAGGCTAAGTCGTTACGCGACGGAGCCGTAGGGAAACCGAGTCTGACAAGGGCGATCAGTCACAGGGAATAGGCGCGAAACCGGTTGATCTACCCATGGGCAGGTTGAAGGTGGGGTAAAACCCGCTGGAGGACCGAAGCCGTGAACGTTGAAAAGTTCTGGCATGACCTGTGGGGAGGGCTTACAGTGCAATCATAACCGGAGATATCTCGTTCTCCCCGAAACAGTTTAGGGACTGGCCTCGGGGGTCAGCGCATGGGGGTAGAGCTACTGAATGGACTTGGGGGTCTACCCGACTACCCGGTCCAATCAAACTCCGAATACCATGCGTTTTGCCCCGGGAGTAAGTCCGCGAGCGATAATGTTCGCGGTCAAAAGGGAAACAACCCAGACCATCGGATAAGGTCCCCAATCAAACCTCAGTTCGAAAGGTAGTTGGATTGCTGTGACAGCCAGGATGTTGGCTTAGAAGCAGCCACCATTTAAAAAGTGCGTAACAGCTTACTGGTCGAGGAATCCAGCGCCGATAATTATCGGGAATCAAGGTTTGTACCGAATCCGTGGCCGCAGCAATGCGGGGTAGGGGAGCGTCGCTGTCAGCGTTGAAGGGGTTCCGCGAGGGACTCTGGAGCGGCAGCAAGTGAATATGCCAGCTTGAGTAACGATAAACGGAGTGAGAATCTCCGTCGCCGAAAGCCCAAGGTTTCCTGGGGAAGGTAATTCCGCCCAGGGTTAGGCGGCTCCTAAGGCGAGGCCGAAAGGCGTAGTCGATGGACAGCAGGTCAACATTCCTGCCCCATCATGAAAGGTTGAACCGACGTGACGGATCTGAATGCTCGCACGGCACAGTGAAGCGTGCAGGCCCTTGAGGCCGAAGTGGGGCGGACAGGTTCCAAGAAAAGCCGTTCGGGGACGATCATGATGGCCGTACCAAAACTGACACAGGTGGGCGAGGCGAATAGCCTCAGGCGCTCGAGAAAACGGTCGTGAAGGAACTAGGCAATTTGACCCCGTAAGTTCGCGATAAGGGGGCCCTCCTCGCAAGAGAGGGCGCAGAGAAAAGGCTCTGGGAACTGTTTATCAAAAACACAGCACTGTGCGAACTCGCAAGAGGACGTATACAGTGTGACGCTTGCCCGGTGCCGGAACGTCAAGGGAGCTGGTTAGCCGCAAGGCGAAGCTAGCGACTGAAGCGCCGGTAAACGGCGGCCGTAACTATGACGGTCCTAAGGTAGCGAAGTTCCTTGTCGGGTAAGTTCCGACGCGCATGAATAGCGTAATCACTGGAGCACTGTCTCCACGACCGACTCGGTGAAATAGTAGTGGCGGTGAAGATGCCGCCTACCCGCAGCAAGACGGAAAGACCCCGTGGACCTTTACTGTACGCTTGCAGTG
>JBJOGW010000002.1:0-74965 GCA_046048055.1 Planctomycetota bacterium | reverse complement strand
TTGGGCTGATGTGGCTGCCGATCGGCTTCGCCCCAACCCTGGCGGCTCGGGCCGTGGAGGGCGTGGCGGACGTGCTGACCTTTGCGGCGCTCTTCCAATTGCTGGGCCGCGCGGGTGGAGGGGGCCAAGCATGGCGCATGGGGCTGGGGGCCACCGTGCTGGTGGGTGGGCTTGGGGCTGGCGCCGTGGCGGGGGGCATCGCGGTCCGGGCTGCCGGAATGGATCCGACGGTGGTCTTTGCGCTTGGTGCCGGAGCGTGCCTGCTCACGGCGATCGGCGCGTGGGTGGGCTCGCGGTCGCTGCTGCCGCACGAGTCGCCGGCTCCCGAAACCGCTTCCGGCATCTGTGCCTCTGGCCCAGTCTGGCCCATGCTGCTCATGGCGGCTAGTGACCGTGCCACCGGTGCGGCGCTCACGGCCGTCTTTGCCAGCTTTCTGGCAAGAAACCTGGGTTATGACCCCGTGGAACGCGGGCGCCTGGTCGGCCTGCCGCTGCTCCTGATGGCCATCGGAGCGACGCCAGCCGGGTGGATTGCCGACCGGCTCGGCTCCCTGCGGGTGCGAACCTGGGCGGCATGGGGCTACGCGACGTGCTTCGCGGCCGTGGCGCTGGTGGGGGCGTCCACGGCCACGCTGAGCCTGCTGCTGCTGGCATTGGGCGTGACCGCCGCGCCGTTGCTGCCGTCGTCGCTGGCGCTCACGGTCCGCAGCGGCCACGGCACGCGCGGGCTTGCGGCGTTTCGCGTGGCTGGCGACATGGGTTACTTCCTTGGACTCATCGCCGTGATCGGCGTGGGAGCCCTCGCGGGAGCGGACGAACTGTCCACGCAGCGCGCGCTGATGGTGGGATTCGCCCTGCTGCACGCCGCATGCACCGCCGCGGCGTGGTCGGGCATGCGTCGGGTCCCGCCCACGCCGGCCTCTGACTAGCGCACCGGATCAGTTGCTCGAGAGCGGCGGACTCGGCTCGCCTCGGACCTCCAGAATGGCGGTGCGGAGCTTCTCCAGAGCCTTGTTCTGGATCTGCCGCACGCGTTCCTTGGTCACGCCGATCATCTGGCCCACCTGCTCAAGGGTCAGCAGCGGGCTGCCGGCTGGCGCATCCAGACCGAACCGGTGGGAGATCACGCGGCGTTCCACCTCGCTCAGGTCCGCGCGCTGGCTCTCGACCAGATAGCGAACCTCCGCAGCGCTGTCACGCTCGTGCTGGGCCCGCACCTCCTCGAGGTGATTCGAACGCTCGAACTCCGGATCGAACTCGCTTGGGAATCGCTGGCGGTGCTTGACCAGCTTGATGCCGTAACGACTGAAGGCCTTGAGGATGCTGCGGCAGGCATAGGTGCTGAACTTGAAGCCCCTGCCGCAGTCGAACTTGTCCACGCTGCGCATGAGAGCCATGTTTCCCTCGCCGATCAGGTCGGGAAAGTCGCTCTCGCCCAGACGCACCCGCCGAGCCATGGCCAGGACCAGCGCAAGGTTGATCTCCGAGATCTGCTCGCGGTACCGACGGGCGATCCGGAACCAGTGGATCATCTGGCGGGCCTCATCGGCGGTGGGGGAGCGACCCTGCAGGCCCTCCTGGATCTGCCGCACCCGAAAGCGGGCGTAGTTGAACTGCAGGAAGATTACCCGCTCCTGAGCCGCCGTGAGCAGCACGCTGCCATTCCGGGACTGTCGCTGCCGCTGCTCCTTGCCCGAGAGATCGTCCATGAGCGGGCGGTACCACGTGACATCGGGTCGCGCGATGGGCGCGGGCGTGTCGTAGATGGCGTGTTCCGCGTCAGGCTTGCGGAACTCTGGCGAGTCCATGAAGTCCATGGGCTCGAGCATGATCTCGGCCAGAAGGGCCTCGTCTTGGGGCGTGAGCGACACCTGCGGCTCGATTCCTCGACCTGCCGGACGGCGCACGGCAGGTCGCTTCCGCTGTCGCACGCGATCGATGGGTGAATTGCTGCCAAAGATGGACTGTGCCATGGTGCCTCCTTGCACGGCCTCGTTCGTGGTTCGAGGCGGTGGGTGTGCCTGAAGGGGAGCAAACGCGGTGCCGGATTCGGCGCGGTCGGAGCCTGATCCGGCTATTCGAAAATCTGTTCGGATCTCAGATGGTTCCGGTTTCAAACATGCATGAAACCGAATTGGAGAATTGGCCCCCGTATACATGGGGGAAACGCCGTGGATCGCTGGTTTCGATTGGGAGTCGACGAATCAGGTTCTCGGACTCACTCGGGCTTTCCGCCGCTGGAGTCGTAAATCCAGCACTCTCCAGCTCGTTCGAACGAGAGCACCTCACCGGATCCAAAGAACAGTTCCAGTTCGCGAGCCGCGGCCTCCGGGCTGTCCGAGCCATGGATCAGGTTGAAACTGTTCGAAACGCCGAAGTCGCCGCGGATGGTGCCCGCCGCCGCCTTGCTGCCGAAGGTGGCGCCCATCATGCCACGACTGATGCCGATGGCACCGATGCCTCGGATCGCCATGACCAGCACCGGGCTGCTGGTCATGAACCGGACCAGGCCGGCATAGAAAGGCTTGCCGGCGTGGTCCTTGTAGTGACGGGCGGCCAGATCCTGGGAGATCTGCATGAGCTTGCAGCCGACGATCTGGAGTCCCTTGTCCTCGAATCGGCTGATGATGCGGCCCATCAGGCCTCGCTGGACGGCGTCGGGCTTGAGAATGATCAGGGTGGTTTCCATGGGAGGATCCTTCGTGGGGGCGGACGTCTCGGAAGGGGCGGAAATGTAACCGAAGCGGCCCATGGGCGTCCGAAGAGCCGGCTCGAAAAATCGGCTCGCCCAACACGAAACGGCCGAAAGGGTGGCATACTCGCCCCTCTCGACGGTCCCGAGGAGATTTCATGCAAGGCAAGGACGCCGCCGTGATGGACAAGCCCGTTTCCGCACCAAAGAGGTCCCCCGGTCGCCGCGGTGCCACGGCCGAGGAGATGGCTGGCCGGCAGCGCGACATCAGCGTCAGCGAGTTCTTCGCCAAGAACCGCCACCTGCTCGGGTTCGACAATCCCCGCAAGGCGTTGCTCACCACCGTGAAGGAGGCCGTGGACAACAGCCTTGATGCGTGCGAGGAGGCCGGCATCCTGCCCGAGCTCACGGTGGTCATCGAGGACCTGCAGCCGGACCGGCCGGCCACGGCCAAGAGTTCGCGGTATCGGGTCACGGTGGTGGACAACGGGCCAGGCATCGTCCGCAAGCAGGTCGAGAACATCTTTGGTCGGCTGCTTTACGGCAGCAAGTTCCACCGGCTCAAGATGAGCCGAGGGCAGCAGGGCATCGGCATCAGTGCGGCGGGCATGTACGGCCTGATCACCACCGGCAAGCCCATGGTCATCCACACCAAGCCCGGTGCCCGGCAGGCGGCTCACCACATCGAGCTGGCGATGAACACCAAGACCAATCGCGCCGAGGTCACGCTGGACAAGGAGACCGGCGACTTTCCGCCGCAGCGACTGCGGGGGCTGACCCCTGGCACGCGGGCGCTGGCCTCCGAGAAGGGCGGCCTGCTGGACGCCGAGGTGTACCGGAGCGGAACCAGCGTGAGCATCGAGATGGAGGGCCGTTACCAGCGTGGCCGCGGCAGCGTGGACGAGTTCCTGGAGCTGACGGCCATCGCCAACCCGCACGCACGCTTCGTGTTCGTGCCCCCCAGCCGGGTCAGCGGCGATGACGAGGGCGAAGTGCCCGTGCTGGCCGCCGCCGAGGCGGCCGGTGCCGCCACCGCCAGCGAGACCATGCAGACGCAGGGCGTGACCATCTTCCCACGCGGAGTATCGGAACTTCCGCCGGAAACCCGCGAGATCCAGCCGCATCCCAAGGGCATTGAGTTGGGCACCCTGCTGCAGATGCTCAAGGACTACGAGTCCACCGACAAGGGCACGCTGTTCCACTTCCTGCAGGAGCGGTTCTGCCGGGTCAGCGCGGCCACGGCGGGGGCCCTGTGCGAGAAGATCGGGGCCACCAGCCGTCGCAAGGTCTCCGACGTGGAGCCGCCGATGGCGGAGCGACTCTTCGAGGCCTTTCAGCAGGCCAAGCTGGCGCCGCCACCCACCGACTGCCTGGCGCCGATCGGGGTGCGACAGCTTCTGGCCGGCATGCTCAAGGGCGTGAAGGCGGAGTTCTACGCCGCCAGCAGTCGCAGCGCCGACGTCTATCGAGGGCGACCCTTCCAGATCGAGGCCGCCATCGCCTTCGGCGGCGACCTGCCGGCTGACGAGGCGGCGCGGGTGATCCGGTTCGCCAACCGGGTGCCGCTGCTCTTTCAGCAGAGCGCCTGCAGCAGCTTCAAGGCGGTGGTGGAGACGGGGTGGCGCAACTACAGCCTGCAGCAGCCCCGCGGCGGGCCGCCCGTGGGCCCGCTGGTGATCATGATCCACATGGCGAGCGTGTGGGTGCCCTTCACCAGCGAGAGCAAGGAGGCCATCGCCGACTACGACGAGATCCGCAAGGAGATGAAGCTGGCGCTGATGGAGTGCGGCCGCAAGCTGGGCACCTATCTGAACAAGCGACAGCGCATGCAGCGGGAAAGCGAGCGTCGCGACGTGTTCGAGCGCTACATCGGCGAGATCAGCAAGGCTCTCCACGAGATCGCCGGAACCGATGCCAGACGCGTGTACGACGCGCTGCTGAAGCAGGCCAAGGCCCGCACCGCCGTGGCCGACCAGGTGCTCGATGACGAGGGCAAGGTGGTGAGGGACGATCCGGTGGAGCAGGAAGGCGTCGTGATCGTGGACCGTGCGGCTGCCGCCTCATCGATGCCTGGGCAGATCCCGCCGCCCACCGCGTCGCCAGCGGCACGTGCCGGTTCCGGCCCACGACGGACGACCCGTCGCGAGCCCCAATCCAAGCCGCCGGCCGGCCGCAGGGACAAGGGACCCGGACTCTTCTGGTAGCAAGGAACCCAGCACATGGCCAAGTCACGCAAGACATCGGGCACGGGCGTCACCAAGGAACGCGATCGCAGGACGCGCTCCAGCATCGTCGAGCTGGCGGAGCGGGTGGCCAAGTCGGCGCTGGCCGGTCAGGAGCCGCAGGTGGCCATTCCCACCCGTGCCCGCAGCAACACCATCTGGAACAAGCGCAAGGGCATCCTGGAGATGGGCAAGGCCTGCCAGGACCGCCAGCTGTTCAACCTGAACCAGGCCAAGAGCTTCATGCAGACCATGCTGCACTCCGGCAGCGTGAAGGACCTGATCGACGCCGGCAAGACGCTGAGCCTTCGCGGCATGTTCTACAAGGGCCTGCACACCGTGGCGGGCACCAAGGAGAAGACCTTTGCCGATCAGGACGAGAGTGACGGCATCCTGGAGGACCTCGAGGTGTCGCTGGGGGCCCTGCGCGAGGAGCTGCACATCTTCGCGAAGAAGGCGGGCACCATGGTGGGCAACATCACGCTGGTGGACTCCGGCGACGAGATCGACTGCCGCCGCATGGGCAGCGGCGGGTACGCCATTCCCAGCATCGTGGAGCCGGACGTGATCCAGTTCAGGAAGTGCGAGGCCAGGTTCGTGCTTCATGTGGAGAAGAACACGGTCTGGAGCCGCTTCAACGAGGACCGCTTCTGGGAGAAGCACAACTGCATCCTGACCGAGGGTGGCGGCCAGCCCCCGCGCGGCGTGCGGCGGTTGCTGCGGCGGCTGCACGAGGAGCTTGGGCTGCCGGTCTACTGCCTGCTCGACTGCGACCCCTGGGGGCACTACATCTACAGCGTGATCAAGCAAGGCAGCATCTCGCTCGCCTTCGAGAGCGAGCGGCTGGCCATTCCCGACGCCAAGTTCCTGGGGATCCGCGCCAAGGACTACCGGGCCTGTGGCCTGACGGACGACGTGCAGATCGCGCTCAACGACAACGACATCAAGCGGGCCAGGGAGATCATGGCCTATCCCTGGTTCGAGGGCCACAAGGGCTGGCAGAAGGAGATCGAGGGGCTGCTGGGCAACGGCTTCAAGATGGAGGTGGAGTCGCTGATCACCAAGGACATCTCCTACGTGACCGAGACCTACGTGCCCGAGCGACTCAAGGCGAAGGACTGGCTGGACTGACCGGAGGGCCCGCCACGGGCAGCCGGATGGTGAAGCAGGCTCCTCGGCCCGGACCGTGGAAGAGGTTGATGGAGCCGCCATGTTCCTCCACGATGCGCCGGGTGGTGGCCAGGCCCAGGCCGCTGCCACCGGGCTTGGTGCTGGCGTAGGGACGGAACAGGGTTCCCTGTCGCTCCGCGGGGATGCCCGGACCGGTGTCGATCACGCTCAGCCGGGCCTCCTCGCCGCCGGTATCGCGCTCCAGTCGCAGGATGAGCTCGCCCCGACGCTCGCCCGGCTCGGCGCGACCTTCCGGGTTCATGGCCTGCACGGCGTTGATGGCCAGGTTGAGCATCGCCTGCTTGAGCAGGCCTGCGTCCACCCGCGCCTCCACCGGCGTTCCCGGCAAGTCAAGCCGCAGCAGCACGCCGCAGCGATCGGCCTGAGCGTGGAAGAAGTCCACCAACTCCTGCAGGATCGACCGGAGGTCGCGGAGCTGCGGATCCAGCCTCATGCGTCCGGCGAACTGCAGGAAGTCGCTCAGGATGTCCTTCAGGCGGTCGCTCTCGCGAGCCAGCGCATCGACGCGCCTCGTGACGGTGCCCCGGATGTCCTCGGGCAGTTCGGCGTCGAGCAACTCCTCGCGCAGCAACTGGGCGTTCAGCGTGAGCGTGCTCAGGGGGTTCTTGATCTCGTGCGCCAGGCCGCCGGTCATGCTGCCCAGTTCGGCCAGGCGTTCCGACGCCTGGGCCCGCCGCTCCGCCTGCATGAGCCGTGTGGCGCGCCGACGAAGCGAACGCACCGATGCCATGGCGGCCACCGCGGCGCCGCCTGCGGTGCCGATCAGGAGTCCGAGCAGCAGGGGAGGCATTTCCATGGAGAGCGACCATCCCGGGAGGGGACGGCCTTCAGCGGTTCCGGTGCGCTGTCGTCCGAACCGAGGTTCGGAGTCAGTTGGACTTGGCGGCCTGCTGGCTGGGCACCCGCAGGCTCTTCACCATGCTCGCCGACCAACCCTTCTGGCCCTTGGTGGCGGAGTACGTCACCGCCTCGCCGTCACGAAGGGTCTTGAAGCCCTCGGCCTGGTCGATCACCGAGAAGTGAACGAAGATGTCCTGCCCCTGCGGCCCCACGACGAAGCCGTATCCCTTGCGGGGATCAAACCACTTCACGGTGCCTTCGACGTTGGTCAGTACGGTCTCTTCGCTCATGAGGGGACTCCGGGTGGGCGGTCGTCTGCGTGCGCGTATCTTGCCCCAGATTGCGGGCCTTCGCAAGTGATCCTCCGCAGATCCTTGCAGGAAAGGAAAAGTCCCGGCACGCCGCTTGCTAGCGTCGGGCCGGGACTGGTCAGGCGGCCACGGATGGACGGTTTCAGCCGGCCTTGACGGCGGGCTCGGGAGCGGGCAGCAGGGCCTTGCGGCTGAGCTTGATGCGGCCGTTCTCGTCCACGTTGATGACCTTCACCTTGATGACATCGCCCATCTTGACCTGGTCGGTCACGGCCTTGACGTAGCCATGGGCCAGTTCGCTGATGTGGCACATGCCGTCGGTGCCGGGGACCAGCTCCACGAAGGCACCGAACTCCTTGATGGCCACCACCTTGCCCTCGAAGACGCTGCCCACCTTGATCTCGGCACCCAGCGCCTCGACCTCGGCCTTGGCCTGGGCGGCCTTGGCGGCGTCGGCGCTGGCGATGAAGACGGTGCCATCCTCCTCGACGTCGATCTGGCAGCCGGTCCGCTCCTGGATGCCGCGGATGGTCTTGCCACCCGGGCCGATGAGCTTGCCGATCTTCTCCGGGTCGATCTTGACCTTGGTGATCCGCGGGGCCAGCGGGCTGATGTCGGCCCGGGGCTTGGCGATGACGGCCTCCATCTGGTCGATGATCTGCAGGCGTCCTTCGCGGGCCTGAGCCAGCACCTTCTCGATCTCCTCGATGGAGAGGCCGCGGGCCTTCAGGTCGAGCTGGATGCCGGTGATGCCATCGCGGGTGCCCGACACCTTGAAGTCCATCTCGCCGAAGAAGTCCTCCTCGCCGACGATGTCGGTGACGTGCGTCACCTTGCCCTCGCTGCTGGTGAAGCGACCCACGCTGATGCCGGCGCAGGTGGCCTTGATGGGCACGCCCGCGTCCATCATGGCCAGACAGCCGCCGCAGACGCTGGCCATGCTGCTGGAGCCGTTGCTCTCGGTGATCTCGCTGACCACGCGGATGGTGTAAGGGAAGTCCTCCGGGCTGGGCAGGATCGCCAGCAGGCTGCGCTCCGCCAGGGCGCCGTGGCCGATCTCGCGCCGGCCGGGACCGGTGATGCGTCCGGCCTCGCCGGTGCAGAAGGGCGGGAAGTTGTAGTGCAGGTAGAACTTCTTGGCGTACTCCGGCAGCAGGCCGTCCACGATCTGCTCGTCCTTGATGGTGCCGAGCACGCAGCTCACGATGCTCTGCGTCTCGCCACGCTGGAAGAACGCGCTGCCGTGCGTGCGGGGCAGGATGCCGACCGTCATGTCGAGCGGACGGATCTGCTTCAGGCCACGGCCATCGGGGCGGATGTTCATGTTGCCCGCGAGGTCGTGGGTGATCTTCTTCTCCAGGATGCGGAACGCCTCCTTGGCCTCGCGCTGCCGCTTCTCGGCGGCCATGTGGTCGCTGTACGAG
This sequence comes from Planctomycetota bacterium, assembly GCA_046048055.1. Taxonomy (GTDB): domain Bacteria; phylum Planctomycetota; class Phycisphaerae; order Phycisphaerales; family SM1A02; genus SYAC01. The sequence goes on along the minus strand of JBJOGW010000002.1, from coordinate 66,285 downwards.
AGACCGGTGGGAATGGCGAAGTGGTTCTCGATCATCCACTTGCGCAGGCGGTCCACCTCGTCGTTGCGGGGCTGCTTGCCGGTGATCTGCCGGGCCTTGCGAAGTTCCTCACCCACCACCGACTTGACCTTGGCGAAGGTCTCGGTGCTCGGGAGCATGACCTCGCCCAGCCGCACGCTCGGCGCCTGGCAGGCCTCGCGCAGCCTCTGGATCAGGTCGAGCAGCGGCTTGATGCCCTCGTCGTAGCCGAACCGGATGGCCGCGATCATGTCGCTGTCGCTGATCTCGGCGGCTCCCACCTCGATCATGTTGATGCCGTCCTTGTGGCCCGAGAGCACCAGGTCCAGATCGCTGAACTCCAGCTGTGCCACGGTGGGGTTGATCACGAACTGCGGTCCGCTCTCCGTGTGGATGCGTCCCACGCGCACCGTGGCCACCGGTCCCTGGAACGGCGCGTCGGTGATGCTCAGCGCCGCGCTGGCGGCGGTGCAGGCGATCACGTCGGCGTCGGTCTGGCCGTCGTGGCTCAGGACCAGAGTCTGCAGCTGGATCTCGTCGAGGAAGCCCTCGGGGAACAGCGGCCGGATCGGTCGGTCGATCATGCGCATCGTGAGGACTTCCTTCTCGGTCGGAGCGCCCTCGCGCTTGCGGAAGCCGCCGGGGAAGCGGCCGACCGCGGGGTACTTCTCGCGGTAGTCGCAGGTCAGCGGAAAGAAGTCGATGCCGGGGCGCGGATTGGCGCGGACGGCGGTGGCGAGCACCACGGTCTCGCCGAAGGTGCACATGACGGCGCCGCTGGCCAGCTTGGCCACCTTGCCGGTCTCGAGCTTGAACGTGCGTCCGCCGATGGTGGCCTCGACGGTGGCCGGAACATGCTTGCCCATGGTTGGATGTCTCCTTGGTGTGATGTGAAGGGGGAGGAATCCCCGCCCAGCGACCAGGGAGGCAGAAGGCGAAACGCGCTTGGCTCGAACGCGGATCGCCCACTGCCACCAGGGGCCGTGGGCGGGGTCAGGGCCTCACTTGCGGAGGCCGAGCTTCTGGATCAACGCGTTGTAGGCCTCGCGGTCGACCTGCGAGAGGTATCGCAGCAGGCGATTCCGCTGTCCGACCATCAGCAGGAGCCCGCGGCGGCTGCCGTGGTCCTTGGGATTGGCGCGAAAGTGGTCCTGCAGCGCCACGATGCGCTGGGTGAGCACGGAGATCTGGACCTCGGGGCTTCCCGAATCCGTTCCGTGTCGCTTGGCGCCCTCGATGGCGGTCTTCTTGGCTGTGGCTGAAATCATGTGTGTCGTACCTTCGGTTCGATTTGAATTTGAAGGGAAGAGTGTACGTGCAAGGGGGGCATGGCCGCAAGGGATGCCCCGGTGAGGGGTTGCGTTGGACCGGTTCCTGGTCGGCCCCCGGGTTCGAACCCGGCAGGGGCACCCCTATTCTTGGACCATCTATGAGCGTTTCCGCCCCCTCGACCGCGCTTCGCGACGCCACCGCCGCCTACCTGGCCGAGGCGGCCAAGGTCGAACAGGGGGGAGGGCCAGGCGGAGCCGAGCGGCAGCACCGCCACGGTCGGCTCACCGCCCGAGAGCGGATCGATCTGCTTCTGGACCCGGGCTCGCCGCGCATGGAGTGCGGGCTGCTGGCCGCCTGGGGCATGTACCGGGAGTACGGCGGCGCGCCGGGCGCCGGCGTGGTCACGGTGCTCGGCGTGGTCGAGGGCCGGCCGTGCATGGTGGTGGCGAACGACGCCACCGTGAAGGCGGGCGCGTTCTTCCCGATGACCTGCAAGAAGATCATTCGCGCGCAGGTCGTGGCCCAGCGGGCGCGCCTGCCACTGATCTACCTCGTGGACAGCGCGGGCGTGTTCCTGCCGCTGCAGGAGGATGTCTTCCCCGACACCGATGACTTCGGTCGCATCTTCCGCAACAACGCGGTGATCAGCGCCGAGGGCATTCCGCAGATCGCGGCCATCATGGGCAATTGCGTGGCCGGCGGCGGCTACCTGCCGGTGCTGTGCGACACGCTGCTGATGACCGAGGGGAGCGGGCTCTACCTCGCCGGCCCGGCGCTCGTGAAGGCGGCGATCGGACAGGAGGTCACCAGCGAGGAACTCGGTGGCGCGCAGATGCATGCCCAGATCAGCGGCACGATCGACTTTCGTGAGAAGGACGATCCCGCCTGCATCGCCCGGCTGCGCAGCCTGATGGCCAAGCATGGCGCGGCGCGCAAGCTGGCCAGGCCGGATGGGGCGCCGCGGCCGCCCGAGCGACCGGAAAGCGACGTGATGGAGGTGTTCACGGGTGAGGCGGGCAGGCAGTACGACATGGTCGACCTGCTGAAGTGCATCGTGGACGGAGGCTCCTTCGACGAGTATCGGGCCGAGCATGGCCGCAGTCTGGTGTGCGGGTACGCCTGCATCGGGGGCTTCGCCTGCGGCATCGTGGCCAACCAGCGCAAGATGACGGAGCGGCAGATGCCCGGCGGCAAGGCAGGGCCCAGCAAGGCCGTGAACATGCCGGCGGTGATCTACGACGACAGCGCGGACAAGGCCGCGCGGTTCATTCTGGAGTGCAACCAGCGGCGCGTGCCGATCATCTTCGTGAACGACACCACCGGCTTCATGGTGGGTCGCGACAGCGAGCAGGGTGGCATCATCCGGTCAGGCGCCAAGATGGTGAATGCCATGAGCAACAGCGTGGTGCCCAAGATCACGCTGATCGTCGGAGGCAGCTTCGGTGCGGGCAACTACGCCATGTGTGGCCGGGCCTTTGACCCGTTCCTCACGCTCGCGTGGCCTGGCGGCCGCTGCAGCGTGATGGGGGCCGCGCAGGCGGCGGGCACGCTGCTGCAGATCGACCTGGCCGCGCGCGAGCGCAAGGGCGAGCAGGTGGACGAGGCCATGCGCAAGCAGTTGCTCGCGGCGATCACGGCGAGCTACACGGAGCAGCAGGACATCCGCTATGCGGCCAGCCGCGGCTGGGTGGACCGGATCATCGAGCCTGCCCACACGCGGCAGGAGCTGGCCCTGGCCCTGGCCCTGGCCCACATGGCGCCCATGGATGCGCCGCTGCGCACGGGCGTGCTGCAGACATGATCGGTCCCGACGCCATCGTGGTGGCGAGCGGCAATCCGCACAAGGTGGAGGAGATCCGCGCCATCCTTGGACCGCTGGGCGTTGCGGTTCGGAGCCTGGATGACGTGGGTGGGCCCTTTCCCGAACCCGAGGAGAGCGGTCGCTCGTTCGAGACCAACGCCCGGCTGAAGGCGCTGGCCTACGCACGGGCCACCGGCTGCACCGTGCTGGCGGACGACTCGGGACTCGAGGTGGACGCCCTCGGCGGCCAGCCCGGCGTGGACAGCGCCATCTGGGCCGGATCGCACGGCACCAGGTCCGAGCGCGACGCCCGCAACAACGCGCAACTGGCCGCGCGCCTGCGCGGGGTGCCGCCGGAACGCCGCCGTGCGCGCTTCGTCTGCTGCATGTGCCTGGCGGACCCGCAGGGCCGGATTCTCGCCGAGACGCGAGGCACGTTGGAGGGTCGCATCGCCGAGGCCCCGCGCGGCGGCAACGGCTTCGGCTATGACCCGTGGATGTGGCTGGACGATGCGGGCTGCACCGCGGCGGAGCTGGATCCGGCGGCCAAGCACGCCCGAAGCCATCGAGGGCACGCCACGCGGGCCATGGCCGAGGCGCTTCGCGTGCTCGCATGAGCGTCCGTCTTCCGCTGCTGACGCCGTCGGTGCCGGGCCTGCGCTACAGCTGCCATGGGTGCGGGGCCTGCTGCCGTGACTTCACCATCGAACTGCGAGAGAAGGACTTCGAGGCGCTGCAGCGTCAGGGATGGGAGGACGAGTTGGGCGGCCCATTCTGGACCCAGTTCCGGGGCCGGCGCTGGCTGCGTCAGCGAGCGGACGGAGCGTGCGTGTTCCTGGAGGAGGATGGCCGCTGCCGTGTGCATGCCCGATTCGGCCTGGAGGCGAAGCCGCTCGCATGCCAGCTGTTCCCGTTCTCGTTTGCGCCCGGGCCCGAGCGTGCCCGCGTGGGCGTGAGCTTTGCCTGCTCGAGCGTGCAGCGCGGACTGGGAGCCGAGCTTTCCTCGCATGCCGCCGATCTTCGCCGCATGCAGTCGGAGCTGACGGAAGCGATGGCTCCGCATGCCGTACCCGAGCTGCAGCGTGGCGTGCCCGCGACGGCGGCGGAGGTGGAGTCCGTGCGGGACGGGGTCGACGCGTTGCTGGGAGATGGCACGCTCCCCTGGGGGGTGCGCCTGCTGGGCTTCGCGTGGCTGGCCCAGAGTCTGCGCATGGCCACGCTGGATGCCGTGAGGGGCCAGCGGCTCGCGGATCTGGTCCGGACCCTGGCCAAGGCGGTTCCGGCGGAGTTGCCCCTGCTGGATGCCGCGATGCCGAGCGAGCGTTCGTGGCGGCTGCTGCGGCAGGCCGTGTTCGCCCGCGTGGAGGACCCCAGGATTCCGCAGTTGCAGCGCATGGGTCGACTGCGCACCGTGCTGGGGCAGTGGCGGCGCAGTCGTGCCTGGTCCCGCGGCAAGGGCGAAGTGCCGCAGATCGCCGAGTGGCCCGGGACACGGTTCGAATCGCAGCAATCCGTCGTCATGCCGGGAGAGGGGCCCGAAGCCGACGCGGTCGGCGAGATCTTCGTGCGATGGGTGCGCGCCACGCTGCAGGGTGAGCGAGCCTGGGGGGCCGGCCTGCACGGATGGCCTGTGACCGAGGGACTGGGCATGACCGCCCTGAACATGGTCTGTGCCGCATGGCTGGCGCGAGCTCACGCGGCCGGATCGGGTCGGACACGCGTGCACCGTGCGGATGCCGAGCAGGCCATCGGGCGCGTGGACCGCACCGCCAGCCGTGCCGTCTGGCTTGGATCCACGGGGGAGTACCTCCGGCTGGCCTGGCTCTGCCGGGGTGATCACCTTCGCCGGCTGGCCCGGGAAGTGTTCAGCACCTCGGCGGCGGTGGCGTCCGCCGGAGCCGCTCGCGCAGGATGACCCACACGGCCCGAAGGCCGTCCACCGGACCGATCTTCTTGCCGCGCTTGCGGTCGCGAGGGTCGTAGGTCACGGGTGCCTGGGCCACCTGGGCGTGCAGCCGCGAGAGGGCCGCCACCACCTGCGGTTCCACGCCGAAACGGTCCTCGCTCATCCACGGACGGATGGCCCGGAGCAGCGGCACGCGGAAGAGCTTGAAGCCGCACTCCATGTCATGCACCTGCAGGCCGGTGAGCAGGTTGCTCAGGCCCGTGAGCCCGCGGTTCACCATCGCGTGCAGTCTGCGCCACAGGCTGCCATCGTGGGCGCGGGCCCATCGATCACCGATCACCGCGGACATGGGGGCGGATGGGAGCGCCTCCAGCAGCACCGGCCAGTCCGCCGGGTCGTACTCCAGATCGCCATCCTGCGTGAGCACGGCATCGACTTCGCTGGCCAGATCCAGCGCGCGATCGAATCCGGTTCGAAGCGCCGCACCCTTGCCCCGGTTGCGGGGATGGCGGAGCAGTTCCAGACGGCCACGGGCGCGGAACTCCTCGGCAAGGCGGTCCGCGACCTCGGCGGTGGCTGAGCCGCTCGCGTCGTCCACCAGGAGCAGGCGAGCGACCCAGCCGGTCGGAAGCGGTGCCGCGATCGCCCGTCGCACGCAGGGCTCCAGCGTGTGCGGCTCCTCGAACACCGGAATGACCACGAAGAGCGTGGGCACACCGGGCCTGCGTCAGGCTCCGGCGTTCCCGATGGACTTGCGCATGTCGGTGTCGGCCTGCACGTTCTGCATGCGGTACATGTCCATCACCCCGATGCGGCCGTCGCGAAGCGCCTGGGCGATCGCCTTGGGCACGTCGGCCTCGGCCAGCACCACCAGGGCGCGGTTCTTCTCGGCCTCGGCCTGGTACTCGGCTTCCTGCGCCACGGCGAGCGCGCGGCGCTGCTCGGCCTGGGCCTGAAAGCGCTTGGTGTCGGCCTCGGCCTGCGCGGCCTGAAGCTGGGCACCGATGTTCTCTCCCACATCGACGTCGGCGATGTCGATGGAGAGGATCTCGAAAGCGGTACCCGAGTCGAGCCCCTTGGCCAGCACCGTCTTGCTGATTCGATCCGGGTTCTCCAGCACCTCCTTGTGCGAGCTTGCCGATCCGATGGTGCTGATGATGCCCTCGCCCACGCGGGCGATGATCGTCTCCTCGGTGGCGCCGCCGACCAGCCTGCTGATGGCGGTGCGAACGGTCACGCGTGCCTTGGCCTTGAGCTGGATGCCATCCTTGGCCACGGCGTCGATGGTGGACTTGCCCGATTGCAGGCTGGGGCAGTCGATCACCTTGGGATCCACGCTGGTCTTGACCGCGTCCAGGATGTCGCGACCGGCCAGGTCGATGCCGGTGGCGCGGTCCCAGCCCAGGTCGATCTTGGCCTTGTCGGCGGCGATCATGGCGCGGATCACCCGGTCGATGCGCCCACCGGCCATGAAGTGGGCCTCGAGCAGGTTGGTGGGCACGTCCAGGCCGGCCTTCTTGGCGGTGATGCGATTGAGCACGATCACCGCGGGCGGAACCTTGCGAAGCCGCATCATGATCAGATCCAGCAGGCTCACGCGCGCGCCGCTCAGGAACGCCTGCAGCCATAACTGCAGGTACTGGCTGATCATGATCAGCAGGATCAGGCCGATCAGGACGATCACGCCAAGTCCGACGAAGCCCAGGATGGTCAACGCTTCCGCAGCCAGGAGGTGTGGTGCCGTCATGCCCGCAGGGTAGCCGAGCTCGTCGGGCACGGCGGCCCTCAGCCCCGTTCCGCCGAAATCACGCGAAGGCTGCCGCCCTCGTGGCCCGTGACCCGCACCCGATGCCCCGCATCCACGAAGCCGTCCTCGGCGATCGCCTCGAACGTGGCACCGGCCACATCCACGCGACCGCCCGGGCGCAGCGCGATGCGAGCCACGCCCTCGGCGCCGGCGGGCGGCAGGGCGGTCGTCGCGCCCTCGCCCAGTTCCGCGGAGAGCACGGCACGCCGCGCCAGTGGCGTGGAACTCCACAGTCGCAGGCCATAGCCGATGGCGAACGGCGCACCGCCCATGACGAGCGCCAGCGACGCGAAGCCCCAGAGCATGGAGTGCAGGAAGAAGCAGACCACCCCCGCAGCCACGCTGGTGCCGGCGGCGATGGCCAGCATGCCGGCACTGGGCAGCACCAGTTCCATGGCGATCAGCACCACGGACAGGCCGATGAGCGCAAAGCCCGCGATCAGCCAGGTGTCGGGTGAGGGCGTTGATGCCGCGGCCTGGGCGATCCACATGCCGTGCATCATGCCAGACGCTCCACCAGCAGTTCACCGCCGGCCGAACCGATCACGCGCACACGCGAGCCCCGGTCGATCCAGCCCTCGGACCTGGCGTCGCGGATGACGCCGGCCACGTCCACCCGACCAGCGGGCCGCAGGTCCGAAACCGCCACACCCTCGGCACCGAGCAGGCGCGACGAGGCATCGGCTGCCGCGATTCCGGCTGCCGTGAGCTCCGCCTGCAGGATCACCCCCGAGGCCAGGCCGCCCCGTTCCCGTGCGCGGCCCATCCACCAGAGCATGAAACCCCCCATGGTGATCGCCGCCGCCAGCGTGATCAGGCCTCGGGCCACACCGGCACGAGGATCCGGCGAGGGATCGCTGATCACGAACAGTCCCACCGTTCCGAGTGCGAATGCCAGCGCGCCGGCGATGCCAGCGACCAACGTGCCGGGGAACAGCAGGATCTCCACCGCCAGCAGGGCTAGGCCAGCCAGGATCACCGCCGCCGGCCACCAGTCGGCCAGTCCATAGAGCGCAGGACTGATCACCAGCAGCACGGCGGCACCGACACCCACCAGACTGAACACCCCCAGCCCCGGCGCCATCATCTCCCCCACGAAGCAGGTCACCAGCGCCAGGATCAGCAGGCCCCGGAACCACCAGCTGGTCAGGATGCGTGCCAGTCCCTCGCTCCACCGAGGCTCATGCACGGTCACGGTGGTGGCGCCGGTGAACGTGCGGAACGCGTCGGTGTCGGCGATCCGGGCCTTGGCAAGGCCCAGGGCCATGGCCTCGTCGGCGCGGAGCGTGAGCAGTTCCTCCGCCGTATCCAGGCGGGAGACCAGCCGCAGGCGATCGCGATCCGCCGCCGTGAGCGGAACGCGACCCGGGGGCAGTCGCTGCGAGGCCTCCAGGTCGGCATCGGACTGGCCCGTCACGTTGGGTCGCCGCAGCGCGTCCGTGATCCACGGCAGCAATGGCGCTCCTGGGGTGACAGCCAGCATCGGCATGTCGCCACCGGGATCCAGGCCGAACACCGCGCGATACTCCTCGCCGTCCACCACGTAGCGCTCTCCGCGGACCGGATCCTCGAGCAGCCACAGGGCGATCGGCGCCGAGACGAATGCGCGGCAAAGCCGCTCATCATGGCCGCGTCGGCGAGCGCTGTCGGTGACTTCGGAGAGCAGCGGCGCCTCGATCTTGGCCCGCTCGGTGGCCGGCAGGGCCTGCAGTCCCAGGCCCGGCAACGCGGCGATGGGCGCTGCATCGCCGAACACGGCATCGGGCGTGACCACGATCTCCCGGCAGGCCAGTGCCGCGATCGTGCCCGCCGAGAAGGCCTGCGGAGCGATCCAGGCGATCGTGTTGGGTGGAAACTCGCCCTTGATCCGCCGGCACAGGTCCAGTGTGCTGGTCAACTCGCCTCCGGGCGTGTCGAAGGCCAGCACGATGCAGTCCGCGCCATCCTGCCGCGCCCGGTCGATGCGATCGCTGATCCCGTCGACGGTGATGGCGTCCATCGGACCTCGCACCGGCAAGATGGCCACGCTGCGGGCAGCTCGCTCAGGGGGTATCGCCACCACCTCGGCGGCGGACGCCCAGCCCAAGGTTCCCACCATCCATGCGACGATCGCGGCGATCACGGAGCCAGTGTAGGGCCGGCCTGTGCGCGATCCGAAAAAGCGGAAAGGGGACCGGCGGTGAGGCCGGTCCCCTGTGTCTGGCGGCAGCGTCGTTCGCTCAATCCCAGTTGATGGTGTGGTTGGCGGTGACGTTGGCGCCACTGCCGGAGGTCTCTACCTGGCTCACGATGCACATGAACGCGTCGGTGCGATTGACCACGTCATCCTCCCTGAAGATGTTCTCCAGGCCCAGTCCGGCGGCTGCCGTGCCGGTGCCGCAGCTCAGGTCGCCCGCCGGCGGCGCGAGTCCACCCGGCACGCAGGCCATGCCCTGCGGATAGAAGGTCCTCTCGAACTGGATGTGGTTGTCGTTGAAGCAGACGTTGCCCTCCCACGAGTTCTTGCCGCCGTGGATCTCCAGGGTCTTGCTCTGCGTGTACTGCACGCCGTTGTCGATGCCGTCCTGGACGCCCCGGTTGCCCATCACGCTGAAGGCGCTGTCCGAGGAGTTCTTCCAGTGGTTGTCCCGGCGGTTGGCACGGCGGGCGTTGAGCTGGCGAGGCACCAGCGGCATGCAGGCGTAGCTGGTGTTGCTCTTCTGCAGGATGTCGGTGGTGAAGTTCACGTGCTGCGACGGGGTGGGGCCACCCGGATTGGCGCGGTCGCCGTCCCAGTACGTGTCAGCGGCGGGATTGTACTGGTTGTAGTCATAGTTGCTGCAGACCGCCACCGAGCCGCTGGCCTCGCTCGGACTGACCAGGAGTTGCGGCGAGAAGAGGTTCTGCGCAACGCACGCCGAGTACAGGCTCGCGTGGTCGTTCTTGGCCTCGTCCTCATTGCCGCGGCCAGCCAGCGCGCCGATGCGATTGATCTCGCCCGGCAGCGGGAAACGTCCCTGCTGGTTGTCGAGGCTCTTGGTGACCCAGGACTGGTGGATCTGCTTGATCTGCGTGCCGTCCTTCGTCTCGCGTGCCTTGGCGCGGGCGTTGTTCAGGGCGGGCAGCAGGATGCCGAGCAGCAGCGAGATGATGGCCATCACGACCAGCAGTTCGATGAGGGTGAATCCCTTGGTTCGTCGCATGGTGTTCTCCAGGATTTGTGTACGGGTGTGCATGGGTGGGTGTGTGCCGGGATCAGGGGGTTCCGTCCGTCTTCAGGTCGAAGATGGGGTCCTGGATCGCGGTGGAACTGATCGGACGCGAGAACACGCCCAGCCAGGTGTCGCCGGAGGACCTGGGCAGGATGGTGGATCCGTTGGGGCCGCCTCGCTGCAGGCAGGTGTTGCCGTTGAACAGGGTGTCCGCGTCGAAGATGTCGTCTCGAGCGGAGTCACCACCGCCGCACTCGTACACCACGCCGTCGGGCCGGAAGGTGGTCACCAGATCCACGTGGTTGTCCGCGAAGCAGATGTTGCCGTTCCACTGCTGCTTGGGTCCGATCAGGCTGGTGGCGTAGCTCAGGTTCATGTACTGCTGATCGGATCGACGGGCGGGGTTCAGGCCACGGGTGCCCAGCAGCGGCTTGTTGGCGTCATTGGTGTTGCGCCACTGGACTTCCTTGCGGAGCCCCCAGAGGCCCAGGTTGGCGTACGAGACGTTCGAGTATCCGGGCTGGGTCGTGGTGGTGTTGGGTTCCTGCGGGACCTTGGCACCCAGCTGCGCCGCGTTGATCTGGGCCACGGCCACGTTGTCGCCGAAGTTGTAGTCCCAGTAGCGGTCGGCGGCCACGTTGTAGGCGTTGAAGTCGTAGGGCCTCGTGCCGCCCTGGCCCATCTGCACCACCGCAGGGTTGGTCTCGGTGGGTCCGACGCACAGGTCCGGGTTGTAGTACTGGCGGGCGATCATGGCCGAGTGCAGCGACCGGGTGTGGTTCATGCCGATCGCCTCGGGGCCAGCGCCAGGCTCCTGAATGGTGGTGGCTCCCTGACGGACACCCAATCGGTCGATCAGGCCCGGGGTGGGCAGGCGACCGCTCTTGTCGTTGTTGGCCTCGACCAGCATCGCCTGATGGATCTGCTTGACCTGGGCGCGATCCTTCACTTCCTTGGCGTTCTGCTGGGCCTTGGAAAGGGCCGGCAGCAGCAGGCCGATGAGGAGGGCGATGATGGCGATGACCACCAGAAGCTCGATGAGGGTGAAGCCGCGATTGTTTCGCATGGGTCGACTCGTGCGGGAAGGCTGTCCCGTGGCAGGTGCGGCTGGACGGGGCCGCGGGCTGGGTTGACCGAGCCAGTGGCGACACGTGGTTCGCTGGCAGGATCGTGATGCCTCGCTCGCCGGGCGAGGCTGTGCACATTGCGGCACCAGTGGCCATCAACGGCCACTTGGCACCAGAGTCAGGCATGCTGGATGGGGGACCCGTTCGGGAGGCCGCCAATCCGACACCGCTCGCCGGGCGGAGGACCGCATCGGCGTGCGTGGGGGAATGTCGGTCGTGTCCACGAATCAGGGGCCGGGGATCCGGCCAATCAGGGCAGGGTGCTGACGAGCAGCGAAATCAATGTGGACACGGCCAGAGTGAAGAGTCCAAAAACTAACCGAAGCGCAACGTCCGTCAAGCCCAAACTTCGCGATGGGCCGCAAGAGCGATTCGCTGGCAATTCAGTCCGGGTTCCGGCAAGATGCCCTGATGAGCGATACACCCATGGCCCGCCTGAAGGCTCTCGGACTTTCGTTGCCCCCCGCCCCCAAGCCTGTGGCGGCCTACGTGCCGTTCGTGCGGCACGAAGGCATGGTGTTCGTCAGCGGGCAACTGCCCATGCGGGACGGGGCCATGGTGGCCAAGGGTTCAGTCCCCAGCCAAGTGACAGTGGAAGTGGCCGCCGATGCGGCACGGCAGGCGGCCCTGAACGCGCTGGCGGTGCTGGCCGATGCCGCGGGCGGGCTCGACAACGTGCGACGCATCATTCGCGTGGGGGTGTTCGTGTGCAGCGACGCGGGCTTCGCAGAGCAGCCCAAGGTCGCCAACGGAGCCAGCGAACTGTTTCAGCAGGTTCTTGGCGAGGCCGGTCGTCACGCGCGTGCAGCAGTGGGCAATGTGGCGTTGCCGCTGGGTGCCTGCGTTGAAGTGGAAGTGCTCGCGGCGGTGGCCTGAGTGGCCGACGATCATCGCATCAGCAGCCACAGGTTGACCAGTGCGCTGGCCAGGAGCAGGGCTCCGAGCGCCAGCGAGAGCCAGGGCATGCCTCGCGATGATCCCGGAAGCACCGGGATCGGTTCGTCGGCATCCGCGTTCGAGGATGGCGCGGCGCCCTCGAACTGCGTCACGAAGGCCTCGGCAGGTCGCGCATGCACGGGTGGCTGGCCCGCGATGATGGCGTCGAGATCCTCGAGCAGCTGCGACGCATTCTGGTAACGATCCCGCGCGTCCTTGGCCATCATCATCTCCACGATCATGGCCGTGCCCTGCGAGAGCTCGGGCACCAGGTGGTCCGGTGGCGTGAGTGCCTCCTTCAGGTGTCGCTGCATCACCTCGGTGGGGTTCTTGCCCTCGAACGGAACGCGGCCCGTGAGCATGTGATAGAAGGTGGCCCCCAGCCCGTAGATGTCGGCCGCCGGCGTGATGTTGGCGGCTCCGCGCGCCTGTTCGGGACTGATGTAGTAGGGGGTGCCGAAAGCCTTTCCAGCCTCGGCCTCGGCGGCCTCTCGGTCGCTGACGGCCCGGGCCAGACCCAGATCGGCCAGCTTGGCCACGCCCGCCTTGCTGATCATGATGTTCTTGGGCTTGATGTCCCGGTGGATGAAGCCCTTCTCGTGGGCGTGCCGCAGGGCGAGCGCCACCTGCCGGATCAGCGCGAGTGCCTCGGGCTCGGGCATGCGCTTGGCCGCCACGATGCGGTCATGCACCGTGTCGCCGTCGACGAACTCCATCACGAAGTAGTGGTGCTCGCCCGCCTGACCCACGTCGAGGGCACCCACGATGTGCTGGTCGTTGAGCTTGGCGGCGGCCCGGCCCTCCTTGTAGAAGCGCTCGATGAACTTCGGGTCGCTGCTGAACTTCTTGGGCAGGATCTTGATCGCCACCAGGCGGTCCAGGGAGAGCTGCCTGGCCAGGTACACCGTGGCCATGGCTCCGGCGCCCAGTTTGCGCATCATCTGGTATCCGGGGATCGCCGCCTGGCCGCGGTCGCTCTCCAGCTCCTTCTGGAGGCGGGCCAGCTGTCGTCGCGTGACCACTTCCTTCTGGACCAGCACCTCGGTCAGCCGTGTGCCCGGTGGCAGCCGCGACTGGATCTCGCGGCACTTGTCGACTTCCTCGCGCGTGGCCCAGCCTCGGTCGACGACGGCGCGGCCCACCACCGTGTCGCCACCGGAGCGACCTGACGCCGAATCGCCCGGAGAGGGGCGGCTGGAACCGGATGGGGAGGGCTGGGATTCGGACACGTGGGCGGTCTCGGTCATGCCGGGGGCGGGACTATACCTTGGCCATACGCATGAGCCCCCCGATCGGGCGCATCCTTCTTGTCAAGCCCAGCGCCCTGGGCGACGTGTGCCGGAGCATGCCGATCCTGGCAAGTCTTCGGAACGCCCATCCTGGGGCCCGGATCGACTGGCTGGTGCAGGAGGACTTCGCCGACGTGGTGCGGGGACATCCGGGCTTGCACGCCGTGATCACCTTTCCGCGCCGGGCCTGGCGGCGTTGGTGGCATCCCGGTGTCCTCGCGGAGGTGCTGGCCTTTGCGCGGGGGCTGGGGCGAGCTCGCTACGACCTGGTGCTGGACCTGCAGGGGCTCTTCCGCAGCGGCTTCTTCATGTGGTCGACCGGCGCGCGGCGGCGCGTTGGGTGGATGCATGCCCGCGAAGGTGCCTGGCTGGCCGCGAATGAGCGCCACCCGGTTCGGGGAGGTTCAGACGCCACCGAGCGCATGCTGGCACTGCTGGAGGATGCCGGCGTGGCGCCGGTGCGGGACGCGCGCATTCATCTTCCGCCCGGCAGTGCGGATGCCTGGCGGAGCATCCGGGGCGACCTGGGCGTCGACGGTCGATTCGTGATGCTGGCGCCCACGAGCCGCTGGATCGCCAAGCGATGGCCCGCGGAGCGATGGAGGGAACTGGCGGCGGGCCTGGTGAAGCAAGGACATCGGGTGGTGATGGTGGGCGCGCCCAGCGAGCGGGCGCAGGTGCAGGCGGCCATGCCGCCTTGCGGCGCGGTGAACCTCTGTGGCCGGCTGCCGCTGGCGCAGTGGCTCGCGGCCATCGCGGACGCGGATGCGGTGGTGGCCAACGACTCCGCGGCCATTCATGCGGCGGCGGGGCTTGGGCGGCCGTTGGTGGGCATCTATGGAGCCACGGATCCTCGCCAGGTCGGTCCGTACCAGCGTGGCGACTGCGTGGTGAGCGCCGAGGGCGAGCCGCCATCCGATCCTCACGCCTACCGGCATGACGCGATGGCGGCTCGCATGGCGTCCATCGGCGTGGATCGTGTGCGATCCTTGCTCGAACGCGAACTTTGCCGGGGACCACGATGGTGAGTCTGGTGCTGGCCAGCCGGTCCCGGCGTCGCATGGAGATTCTTGATCGCGAAGGCGTGGCCTATCGCGCCGTGGAGGCGCCGTTCGAGGATCCCCCCCAGCCACCGCAGGGCCATGCGGCGGAGATCGCCGGGATGCTGGCGCTGCGCAAGGCGGAGTCCGCCCGGGACGCCTTCCCCGAGGCGTGCCGCCATGCCGCGGTGCTGGCCGCCGACACCATCTGCACGGTGGATGGGCGCTCGATCGGAACCCCCGTGGATGTCTCGCAGGCCCGCACCATGCTGGCCACCATGGTGGATCGATGGCACGGCGTGGTGACGGGTGTGGCGATCCTGCATGGACCGCGACGCGTGGTGTTTGCGGATGAGGCGAGGGTGTGGTTGGGGTCACCCGGCCTGGAGGTCGTGGAGGCGTACCTGCAGTCCGGTGGCTGGCGCGGTCGTGCGGGTGCCTACGACCTGGACGATCGCCTGCGTGCCGGTTGGCCGATTCGATGCGAGGGTGATCCGGACACGGTGGCTGGCTTGCCGTGGAAGCGCGTCGTCTCCGCGCTGGAGACGTTGGCATGAGCGGGCCGCTTCCCGCATGGTGCGCGCCGGTGACCTTCCCGGCGTCCATCGTCTGGGGTGCGGCGGTGCGCCTCCGGAACGCGCGGCTGGATCGTGTGTCCGCGTGGCGGGCACCGCGCCCGGTGATCTCCGTGGGCAACGTTGCCGTGGGAGGCACGGGCAAGTCGCCGCTGGTTCGCTGGATCTGCGGTGCGCTGCGATCCGAGGGAATTCGGCCCGGCGTGGTGCTGCGGGGGCACCGGGGTGGAGAGCGGGCAGACGAGGTGATGGAGCATCGGGCAACGCTGGACGACGTTCCGGTGTCGGTCGGGGCGGATCGGCGTGCGGCGATCATGCGGTTGCTGGCGGAACGGCCCGATGTGCAGGCGCTGGTGCTGGATGACGGCTTCCAGCATCGTGCCGTGGCAAGGGACCTGGACCTGGTGCTGGTGGACGCCACGCGACCGTGCCTGGACGACCGATTGCTCCCCTGGGGCTGGCTCCGCGAGCCGCTCTCGGCGTTGCATCGGGCCGACGGCGTGATCGTGACACGAGCGACGGCGGTGGACGGAGGGTTGGCCGACGCACTGGAACGTTGGCACGGACGACCGGTGACGGCTTGGACCCGGTTCGCGTGGAAGTCCCTGCGAGGGTTCGATCGCGACCAGGATCACGACGCCGGCATCGGAACGCTTGCCGGCCGCAACGTGGCCATCTGGGCGGGCATCGGAAACCCCGCCGCCTTCGCCATGCAGGCCCGGCAGGCGGGAGCCACGGTCGTGGACATGCCATCGCTGCGGGACCACCACGGCTTCAGCGCCTCGAATGTGGCCGATCTGATGCGGCGGGCGCGCCGCAAGGGCGCCTCGGCCATCCTGTGCACCGAGAAGGACTGGATGAAGCTGCATTCGCTGATCCCCGCGGATGCCTTGCCGGTGCTCCGCCCCGAGGTGGCCGTGGCCTTCCTCGAGGGCGAGCGGCTCCTGGTCGATCGCCTCCGGGAGCGGATTCGATGCTGGAAACCCGTTGCGGACCGATAGACTGATCTCATGAGCGGCAACGCCGAGAACCTGATTCCGCTGCTGGCAGGGTGGAAGCCTTTTCGGGTGCTGGTGGTGGGCGACTTCATGCTGGACCAGGCGCAGCACGGCGCCGCCGAGCGATTGAGCCCCGATGCGCCGGTTCCGGTGCTGCTGAGCCGCGGTGGCACCGACCTGGAGCAGACGGCGGGTGGATCGAGCAACGTGGCGCTGTGCGCGGCGGCACTGGGCGGCGCCGTGCAGTGCTTCGGCGTGACGGGCAAGGACGCGGAGGCGGCCACCCTGCGGAGGCTGCTGGCCGAAGGCGGCTGCGTGGCCGACGGGCTTGTGGAGGACGCGGGTCGGCCCACCACGGTCAAGAGGAGCATCGTGGGCCTGGCGCAGCACCGTCATCCGCAGAAGATGTTCCGCGTGGACATCGAGAGCCGGGACCCAATCGATCCGGCGATCGAGTCGCGCCTGCTCCAGATGATCGACGCCGCCGCGGCGGGTTCCGACGTGATCTGCCTGGAGGACTACGCCAAGGGCGTCTGCACGCCCACGCTGTGCCAGGGCGTGATCGCGATCGGCCGCAAGCATGGCAAGCCGGTGCTGGTGGACCCCGCCGCGATCGCCGACTACACGCGGTACGCGGGAGCCACCGCCATCACGCCCAACCGCACCGAGGCGTGTCTGGCCTCGGGACGCAAGCCCATGGCCGAGTTCGTACCGGCGGAACTGCAGGCGATGGCTCGTGCGCTGCGCGAGCGGTTCAACCTGCATGCCGTGGTGCTCACGCTGGACCGGCATGGCGCGTTCCTGGAGCGTGCCGGCACGGAGCCGGTGCACGTGCCCACGGTGGCTCGCCGCGTGTACGACGTGACGGGCGCCGGCGACATGGTGCTGGCGGCCCTGGCGGCGGCGTTGGCCAACGGTTTCCCGTGGCCGGAAGCCGTGGCCCTGTCCAACGTCGCGGCTGGGCTCGAGGTGGAGGTGTTCGGGGCTCGCCCGATCCCGTTCGCCCAGGTGCGCCGTCAGGCCCTGGCGCAGGCCGGGCACATGACCGGCAAGATCCGTGGCCGCGAGGCGCTGCAGGTGGAGCTGGAGGCAAGGCGCGCCTTGGGCCAGCGCGTCGTGCTGACCAACGGGTGCTTCGACATCCTGCACGCAGGCCACGTGAGCAGCCTGCGGGAGGCGAGGGAACTCGGCGATGCGCTGGTGGTCGCGGTGAACACGGATCGATCGGTCCGATCGCTCAAGGGCGACGACCGGCCTGTCTTTCCGCTGGAGCAGCGGATGGAAGTTCTGGCAGCGCTGGAATGCGTGGACCTGGTCACCTGGTTCGACGAGCGCGGCGCCCACGAGGTGATCCGCGCCGTGCGGCCGACGATCTACGCCAAGGGCGGCGACTATCGAACGCCAGAGGACGTGGCCGAGCACGCGTTGATCCAGGAGTTGGGCATTGACCTGCGGCTGCTGGCGCACATCCCCGGCGTGAGCACCACCCAGGCCATCCACAGGGTCCGGTCCTCCGAAACGGGGACGGTCCGTGGATGAAACCGGGGCTTGACTCGTGCGGCGCAGACCCCGCATACTGCAAGGGTTGCGTCAGCCGTCCTGACGCGACATTCGCACGCATCGTGGAGGAAGATGATGCCCACCATCACCAAGAAGGAACTCGTTGAACGCATCGCCCAGCAGACCGCCCTGCAGCGGAACGACGTGAAGACGGTGGTGCAGAGTTTCCTGGACGCGGTGGTGGAGGAGTTGGACCGAGGCAACCGGCTCGAGTTCCGGGACTTCGGCGTGTTCGAGGTCCGGGTGCGTGCGGCCCGCTCCGCCCAGAATCCCAAGACGCTCGTTCCCGTGCACGTGCCGGCCAAGCGGACCGTGCGCTTCAAGCCCGGTCGCCTGATGCGGGAGCATGGCCAGATGTCGGCAACCGCGGCAGAGACCGTGTCCGCCATCTGAGCGGTTTCGACAACCCATGGATGCACCCAAGCCATCCGGCCGCCCCGCGGCGGGAACCCGAAGTCGCGTGGACCCTCGCCAGGCCCAGCGACTGGCGGACGTGTCGCCACCGCACGCCATCGAGGCGGAGATGAGCCTGCTGGGGGCCATGCTGATCGACCCGCGCGTGGTGGGGGACGTGATTCAGGTGGTGCCCACGGGCGCCGACTTCCATCGTCCGGCTCACGGCGCCATCTTCGACGCGATGGTGCAGATCTGGGACCGCACCGCCACGCTGGATCTGGTGCAGTTGAACCAGCACCTGCTCGACAAGGGCGTGCTGGAGGACGTGGGGGGCACTTCCTACCTGGTGGAGCTTGCGGAAAGCTCGCCCACCGCCGCCCACGCGCAGGAATACGCGCGATTGGTGCGCGACAAGGCCACGCTTCGGGAGCTGATCCGCGCCGCGGGCGAGATCCTCTCGGACGCCCAGGGCACGGTGCACGAGCCGCAGCAGGTGCTCGAGTCGGCGGAGCAGCGGATCTTCGCCATCGCCCAGCGGCGTGACGGCTCCCGCTTCAGCAGCCTGCAGGAACTGCTCGACCAGACGCTCAAGGTGATCGATGCCAGCGAGGGCAAGCCGTTCACGGGGCTGCCGGCGGGCTTCGCCGAGTTCGACGAGATGACCAGCGGCCTGCAGAAGGGCGAGATGGTGATCCTGGCCGCGCGGCCCAGCATGGGCAAGACCGCGCTGGCCCTCAACATGATGGAGAACGTGGCCGCGGCCGGTCATCCGGTGGCCATGTTCAGCCTGGAGATGGGTCGGCAGCAGCTGGTGCAGCGGCTGCTCTGCGCCAAGGGCGGCATCGACAGTCAGCGCCTGCGTCGGAACATGCTCCGCAAGGAGGACTACCGGGCGCTGCTGGGCGCCTGCGAGAGCCTGCAGAACTGCCGCATCTGGATCGACGACACGCCTGGGCTCACGCTGCTCTCCATGCGGAGCAAGGCTCGCAGACTCAAGGAGCAGCACGGCGTGGGAGCCGTCTTCATCGACTACCTGCAGCTCATGTCCAGTGGCGGACGGGTGGAGAGCCGGCAGATGGAGGTGAGCGAGATCAGTCGCGGCATCAAGGCCATGGCCCGCGAGCTGGAGGTGCCGGTGATCTGCCTGAGCCAGCTCAACCGACTGGCGGAGCAGCGCGAGGGGCACAAGCCCCGCATGAGTGACCTGCGCGAGTCGGGCAGCATCGAGCAGGACGCGGACGTGGTGCTGATGCTGCACCGCGAGGAGTACTACCACCAGGGCGACGACGACTGGCTCGAGGCCAATCCCGAGAAGCGCGGCTTGGCCGAGCTGATCGTGGCCAAGCAGCGCAACGGACCCACCGGCGTGGTGCGTCTCACCTGGGATGGCCGCCTGACGCGCTTCCGCGACTTCAGCGACGCGTCACCTCCGGCAGGCTTCGCTCCGTCACTGCGGCCTCGCGGGCCGACGGGTGGCGACGACCTTCCGATCTGATCGGCGTGAGATAGAGTGCGCGGCGCATGACGCAGCCGATGGAGACGCCGCAGCTCCTGGCCCGTGCCGCGCAGGGCGACGCCCAGGCGTGGCGGGAGGTGGTGGAGCGGTGGGGGCCGCGCGTGTTCGCCTTCGTGCGCAGCCATGCCAACGACCCGGAACTGGCCGAGGAAATCGCCCAGAGCGTCTTCTGCACGGTGGCACGCAAGCTGCCGGACTACGTGGAGCAGGGGCGGTTCGAGAGCTGGCTGTTCCGGATCGCCCTCAACCGACTGCGCGACGAGATGCGTCGGCGCAAGCGGCAGGCACGGCCCATGGACGCCGAGGTCCTGGGCGATCTCGGCCCTGCGGCCACGCCGGAGCAGCGGGCGACCGCCGAGGAACTGGCCGCCCTCCGGGAGTCGATGCAGCATCTGGGCGAGGCCGACCGCCTTGTCATCGACCTGCGGCATCAGGGCGGCATGGGCTTCCAGCAGATGGCGGATCTGCTCAATGAGCCTCTGGGCACCCTGCTGGCGCGGCACCACCGGGCCTTGCGCAAGCTTCGGGACCTGATCCGGCGGCGACTGGGCGAGGAGGAGGAGGAGCCATGAACCGCGGTCCGATACCCCGCGAATCCACCTGGAGGGTGCAAGAGCGGGCCGGATTTCGCGTTCCACGCAGGTCGAGGAGCATGTCATCATGATGCCGATGCACGATTCCGAATCATCGCCCAGGCTCGAGCGGCTGCTGAAGGCGTCCGCCCGGGTTTCGCCGGGCCTGTCGGATCGCCTTGTTCGGGCCAGCCTGCCTCAGCTTCCGCGTGCCGAGACGCCCGTGATCCTGTGGCGATTCTCGTGGAGCCGGTTCGCGGCGGCGGCAGTGTTGCTGCTGGCGGCAGGACTGGGCCTGCGATGGATGGCGCTGCCCGTGGAGCACGAGCACCCCGAATACACACTGACCATGCTCGTGGAGGGGGCCGACGAGTCCGTGCTGGGCGAGGCCATCGTGAACCTGAACTCGGTTCGGGGTACGGGCCTCGATGATCTGGACGCCGAGATGCAACTGTTCCTCTCCGACGCGCGGGTGGATGGATGAGGCCAGGCATGGGTTCCATGACGCAACGGCGAGGATGGTTCGCGGCAGGGGCCATGGTGGCCATGGTGGCACTGGCCGCGTGGGCCTCCCCGCAAGGCGTGGAGTCCGGCTTGCGCAAGCCGCCTCCGGAGGGCCGTTTGCCCCGGCAGGCGGACATGGCTCCGGAAGGCATGGGATGGCGAGGTCCGGGAGCGCGCCGCGAGCTGGGCGAGCGCGAACTGGACCGAGTGATCGCGACGGCCAGGGACATCGATCCGGCATGGGGCGAAGCCCTCGAGTCGCTGCGAAAGAGCGATCCGGCGGCGCTTCGGCAGCGACTTGGATCGCAGGCCCGCCGGCTGGTGGTGCTGTCGTGGCTTCGTGAGCGGCAGCCTGAGCTCTACGAGACACGTGTGGAGGACTTTCGCGTGCAACGCCAGGTGCGGGACGCGGTCGAGCGTGTTCGAAAGGCCAGACAGGCGGTCGATGCCGAGGAGGAGGCCCTGGCCCTGGCCGAGGCTCGGCTGGCGGTGGAGCGTCAGGTGGACCTGGACATCAAGGCCCGGGCGCACGAGTTGGTGGCCATGGATCGGGCCCTGAAGGAGGCCCGCCAGCGGCTGCAGGACGACATCGCGTCGCGCTCGCGGCGTGTGCAGCAACTGGTCGAGCAGGTGCAGGCGGGCGAGATGCCACGATTCGGGCGTGGTGGTCCAGCCGACACCGACGAGGGTCCGGCCCAGCCGCCGCGACGAGGTGGACGCGGTCGCGAGGGCGGTTCACCCGTCGGCGAGGGACCGTAGATTTGGCCCCGTGACACCACGCGCCACTCGTCGAACCGTGCCGCGAACCGGTGGCTGGGGCGCGGGGGCGTGGCTGCTGTCGGGGATCCTGGCGCTGGTGGCGGTGCTCGCCCCCTGGGCGTTCGGCTCGGTGCAGGCTTCCGGAAGCGCCATGGTTCCTCGCTGGGCGGCGCAGAACCTGCACTTGAGCATGCTGCCTCCGTCGTTCCAGGCCACCCCCGAGGACAGGGAGCGTGTGCGGAAGGTGCGTGAACAAGGTGGTTACGAACCGGGTTGGCTGCTCGGAACGGATCGGGTGGGTCGCGACGTGCTGGCCCGGCTGGTGGCGGGCAGCGCGATCTCGCTGGCGCTGGGGCTGGCGTGCGCCGCGGTGGCCACCGCGGTGGGGGTGTTGTGGGGCACGGCCGCGGCATGGTCGGGCGGCGTGACGGACGGCGCCATGATGCGGCTGGTGGACGTGCTCTATGCGCTGCCGAGCATCCTGCTGGCGACCTTGCTCAGCGTGGCCGTGGATGGGTTGGCGGTTCGGATGCTGCCCGACATGTCGCCCGGGCTGCGGCAGGCCCTGAACCTGCTCACCATGCTGGTGGCGGTAGCAGGCGTGGGGTGGTTGACCATGAGCCGCGTGGTGCGCGGTCAGGTGCTCTCGCTGCGGGAGCGCGCGTTCGTGGAGGCGGCCCGCGCGGCGGGCGGTGGTGGCACCAGGATCTTCTTTCGGCACCTGCTGCCCAACCTCGCCGGGCCAGTGGCTGCCTATGCGGCACTCACGGTCCCGTCCGCGATCCTCAGCGAGAGCTTCCTGAGCTTCCTGGGCATCGGCATTCGAGATCCGGTGCCGAGCCTGGGCAACCTGGCGGCGGCAGGCCTGCCTGAGCTGAACCTGGTCAAGGGGCGGTGGTGGCTGCTGGTGCCGCCGTGCGCGGTGGTGGCGATCACGCTGCTCTCACTGAATTTCGCTGCCGATCGCCTTCGGGATCGCCTTGATCCCGCCTCGGCGGGCTGAGCGCCGCCCCGTCGGGAGCGGCCGTCTTCGCTAACCTGCCCGTCCCATGCGAAACGGCTTCGGCTTCAAGGACCTGGTCATGCTCGTGCTGCTGCTGGCTGTGGCGGTGAGCGTGTGGCTCTCGATGGTGCAGCGTGACCGCCAGTGGGAGTTGCTGCAGCGGGTGGACGACCGAATGGCCGAACTGGAGCGCCGGTTGGCTGACATGCCCTCGCGGCCGGAGCCCGTCGCCGTGGCACGCGCGGCCGCAGGTGGGGGCTCGCGGGATGCGTCGTGGGCCCGGCCCGGGGTGGCCGTGCAGTGGCAGCCCCCGCCGGCCTTCGCGACCGATCCATCGGGGCAGCCAGGCTTTGCACCGGGTGGCGAATTCACCGAGGTGTTCGAGGCCCAGCCCGCCAAGCTGGTTCCGTACATCAGCACGGACGTGTACGGCACCCGCGTGATCGACAGCGTGTGCGAGAGCCTGATCTCGCTGGATCCCAGGACCCTGACGATGCGGGGGCGGCTCGCCGACGCGTGGCAGGTGGATCCGGATGGACTGTGGCTGCGGGTGCACATCCGTCCGGAGGCCTGCTTCAGCGACGGGTCGCCCGTGACCGCCGAGGATGTGCGCTGGACCTTCAAGGAGTTCGTGCTGAACCCGCTGATCGAGGCGGAGCGGGCCCGGAGCCTGATGGACAACATCAGCGACGTGAAGGTGATCAACCCGTCCACCGTGGAGTTCACCTTCAGCAAGGCGCTTTTCACCAACGTGCTGAACGCCATGGGCAACCCGATCCTGAGCAAGCGGTTCTACGGTCAGTTCGAGCCGGGCCAGATCAACCAGGCCACCGGCGTGCTCCTGGGCAGCGGTCCCTATCGGCTGGAGCGTTGCCCCAAGGGGCCCGCTGACCTGGACCGCCAGTGGACGCCCGGAACCGACGTGGTGCTGGTGCGCAACGATCGCTACTGGGGGCCCAGATCACCGCTGGCCAGCCGTCGTTTCAGGAGCATCAAGGACGACCTGGCGCGGCTGGTGGCCTTCCGGAACGGCGAGGCCTCGATGGTCATCCCCACCAGCCCACAGTTCAACAAGATCTCGAGCGAGGAGCCCCAGTTCGCGGAGCGGGCCTTCATGCTCAAGTGGGTCAACATGCGCTGTGGCTACAGCTTCATCGCCTGGCAGAGCGGGCCTCGCAACGGCGTGCTGCGTCCATTTCACGACGTCCGCGTGCGGCGAGCCATGACCATGCTTCTCGATCGGGAGCGGATGATCCGCGACATCTGGGACGGGATCGGGATCGTGAGCAAGGGACCCATGAACCCGGAGAGCCCGGGCAGCAATCCCGCGGTGAAGCCGCTGCCGTTCGATCCGGATGCCGCCAAGGCCCTGCTGGCCGAGGCCGGTTGGAAGGATCGCGACGGCGACGGCGTGCTGGAGAACGACAAGGGCGAGAAGTTCCGCTTCGAGTACACCTACGCCACGGGTGGCGAGATCAGCGAGAGGCTGGCCCGTTTCGTCAAGGACAGCTACGCCAAGGCGGGCATCGAGGTGAGCACGCGTCCGGTGGACTGGAGCCGCTACCAGGACCTGCTGAAGACCCGCGACTTCGACGCGATCACCATGGGCTGGAGCGCGAACAGTCCCGAGAGCGATCCTCGCCAGATCTTCCACAGCGAGAGCATCAAGGAGGGCGGCGACAATTTCATTCAGTGGAGCAGTCCCAGGGTGGACGCCCTGATCGAGCAGGGGCGGTCCACCATGGACGAGGCCACGCGGATGCTGGTGTGGCAGGAGTTCGAGGCCGCGGTGGCCGAGGAGCAGCCATACACCTTCGTGCGTGTGGCGCCGTGGCTGCGGTTGGTGAGTCGTGACTTCGGCAACGTGCAGACCTATCGCTCCGGCCTGCAGCCGGAGGAGTTCTTCGCGGTGCATGGGGGCGGCGCGGTTCCGTCGCCTGCCAACTGATCCCCGGTCGCGGACGCACGGATGGGCACCTACATCGCCAGGCGGCTGCTGCTGATGATCCCCACGCTGCTGGGGATCACGCTGCTGGTCTTCAGCCTGGTCGCCCTGGCGCCGGGCGGCATCGGCGCCGGCCTGCAGGTGAGCGGCGGCCAGATGAGCGACACCAGCCGCGTGATGCAGATGCAGGCCTACCTGGAGGATCGTTACGGGCTGAACGATCCGGTGATCGTGCAGTACGGTCGCTGGCTGGCGCAGATCTCGCCGCTCAAGTTCGGGCCGCGTTTCCTGCGGGCTCCCTCCGGAGACTGGGTGCATCCGCCACGGGAACTCCCGGAGCCGCCGCTGCAAGGGTGGTTTGCGCCGCCCGATGCCGAGCAGATGCGTCAGGGCCGCACCGCCGGCCTGGCCATGTTCGAGGCCCTGGCTGGCGAAGATCCGCACGAGCGGCATCGGCAGCTCCAGCGTCAGGCCGAGGGCGCGCGACGGGCCTACGTGGGATCGATCCGCGCCTTCCGTGAGGCGTTGGCGGACTATGCCCGCTCGGTGGGGCAGAGCGAGCGGCTTGATGCCAGGGGCGGCGCGGATCCGGCTCGCTTCGAGGGGCTGCAGCCGGACCGTGCGGACGCCTCGTGGGCCGCGCTCGATGCCGCTGCGGTCGGCATGCACCGCGACCTGCTGGCGGCGGTTCGGGCCAACGCGTCGCTGCAGGCGAGCTTTGACGCGCGGCCATATCCGCCGGTGGGCGTGCCCGTGCTGCCGGACCTGGTGTGGCTGGGGCCGCCGGACCTTGGCGTGGCCTTCAGCAAGAACCGACCGGTGGCGGACCTGATCGCCTCGGCCCTTCCGGTGACGCTGCTGCTGAACCTGATCGCCTTTCCCATCATCTACCTGGTGGCCATACCCACCGGCGTGCTGGCGGCGATGCGTCGCGGCACATGGGTGGACTCCGCGATCGGCGCCGTGTTCCTGGCCTTGTGGAGCGTTCCCACGGTGCTGGCCGGCGTGCTGGCGATCGGCTTCCTGGCCAACAACCAGTACCTGGGGCTGTTCCCCGTGAGCGGGCTGCACGACACGCAGGCCGAGGACTGGACGTTTCTGCCCACCTTCGCCGACGGCTTCGAGCGGGGATGGCTGCTGGACCTGCTCTGGCACGTGGCCCTGCCAGTGCTGTGCCTGGTCTACGGCGGCTTCGCGGTGCTGAGCAAGCAGTGCCGCGCCGCGATGCTGGAGAACCTGAGCGCCGACTATGTGCGCACCGCCAAGGCCAAGGGCGTGCCGCGACAGGACCTGGTGATCCGCCACGTGTTCCGCAACAGCCTGCTGCCGCTGATCACCATGTTCGTGGGCATCTTTCCCGCCATGCTGGGCGGCAGCGTGGTGGTGGAGCGCATCTTCAGCGTGCCGGGCATGGGCACGCTCATCCTCGAAGCGATCGACCTGCGCGACCGCGAGATCATCCTGGCCAACACCTTCATGATCGCGTGCGTGAACCTGCTGGCCCTGCTTCTGGCGGACATCCTCTACGCCCTGGCCGACCCGAGGGTGAGCTATGAGTGAGTCCCCGCATGTCATCTCGGGCATCGAGGCCATGCGTGGCGTGGGGCAGCAGCGCGCGCTGGGTTTCTGGGCGGATGCGTGGCAGCGGGTCCTGCAACGCCCGTCCGCCGTGCTGGCCCTGCTCTGGATCGGCCTGGTCGCGGCGGGGGCCGTGCTGGCACCGGTGCTGGCGAACGCGCATCCGCTGGTGATGGAGTCGATCGGGCCGGATGGCGAAGTGCTGACGCGATCATGGCCGCTCTGGGACAACCTGCGGGCCACCGACCTGCTTCTGCTGCTGGGCGCGCTGGCGGCCGGGCCGTGGCTGGCACCGACCCGCCTGGCGCGCCTGACGCGCGGACCTCGGCTGGGCTTGCTGGCGATCGCCTTCGTGCAGGTGACGCTGACGGTGCTGGTGGTGTCCGTGCTCCATGACTGGCTGGACGGTTCGGGCCGCAGCGCGGCGATCCGCGACTGGGGGCGTTCGGATGCCGCGCCATGGGTGGTGTCCGGCGTCGTGGCGGCGGTGCTGGCGGCGGTGGCCTCGATGCTGCCGAGCGTGGACCGGGCAGGCCTTCGCCTGGCGGTGGCGCTGGTGTCCGCCGCGGCCGCCACATGGTGCCTTGCCGGAAGGTGGCAGGGACGACTGGTGAACTTCGATCGCTACACCCAGATGGAGGCCGAGGGAACCGTCCGGGCCACCTACACGCTGATCCCCTGGAGCCCCGACTACGCCCGCAGCGACATGGGTCTGGCCCGCCCGGGCATGACCGCCGGCGAGCGCATCGAGGGCGAGCGCGACACGCCACTCGGTCGCCGCCGGCTCTGGCTGGGCTCCGACGCGCTGGGTGGCGACGTGCTGAGCCAGATGCTGTGGGCATGCCGGCTTTCCATCTCGATCGGGCTGGTGTCCACGGGCATCTCGCTGCTGATCGGCGTGACCATCGGGTCCATCATGGGCTACTTCGGCGGCAAGATCGACATGCTGCTCTTCCGCGTGGTGGAGATCTTCATGGCGATCCCGGTGCTGTTCCTGCTCATCGTGGCGGCGGGTGTGCTGCCCCGGAACACCTATGTGATGATGGCGCTGATCGGGTGCTTCAGCTGGACCGGCGCCGCGCGATTCACCCGTGCGGAGTTCCTGAAGTTGCGTCGCCAGGACTTCGTGCAGAGCGCGCAGAGCGTGGGACTTCCGCTGCGGATGATCCTGTTCCGCCACATGCTGCCCAACGGCATCACCCCGGTGCTGGTCGACGCGAGCTTTGCCGTGGCCGCGGCCATCGCCGTGGAGGCCACCCTCTCCTTCCTCGGCCTCGGGCCCGACGGCCAGGCCAGCTGGGGCAAGCTGCTCTCGAGCGCCACGGCCAGCACGGGCACCTTCGTGTGGTGGCTGGCCATCTTCCCGGGCGGCGCCATCTTCCTGAGCGTGCTGGCCTACAACATGCTGGGCGAGTCGCTTCGCGACGCCATCGACCCCAAGCTTCGAAAGGCGGCCCAAGGATGAGCGTGCAGCCCGAGCCAACGACCATGCCCAGCGCGTCCGTGCCCCCGCGCCCCTTGCTCGAGGTGGCGGACCTGGCCGTGAGTTTCGACAACGCCAGCAATCCGGGCGGGCCCCGCATCCAGGCGGTGGCGGGCGTGCACATGACGCTGCATCCGCGGCAGACGCTGGCGGTGGTGGGGGAGTCGGGCTGCGGCAAGAGCGTGACCGCCATGAGTTCCATGCAGCTGATCCCTCGCCCGCCGGGACGCTTCGACCGAGGCAGCATCCTGCTGGAGGGCCGCGACCTGCTGCACATGAGCGAGGAGCAGATGCTCCGGGTGCGCGGCGGTGACATCGCGATGATCTTTCAGGAGCCCATGACCAGCCTGAATCCGGTCTACTCGATCGGGGACCAGATTCTGGAGGCCATCCTGCTGCACCAGCGACTCACGCCCGAGCAGGCGGTGGAGCGGGCCATCACGGCGCTCGACGAGGTGGGCATCTACAACCGGCTGAAGGAGCGATTCCAGAGTGACCTGGCGGCGCTGGCCCGGGGCAAGCGGCACCTGCTCGAGGAGTATCCCCACCGCTTCAGCGGCGGCATGCGGCAGCGCGTGATGATCGCCATGGCGCTGGCCTGCCAGCCCAAGGTGCTGCTGGCGGATGAGCCCACCACGGCGCTCGACGTGACCATCCAGGCCCAGATCCTCGAGCTGCTGCGTCAGCTGCAGCACGACCGGGGCATGGGAATCATGCTCATCACGCACAATCTGGGCGTGGTGGCCGAGAACGCCGACGTGGTGTGCGTGATGTACGCGGGACGGGTCGTGGAGTATGCGCCGGTGTTCGACCTGTTCGACCGTCCCTTGCATCCCTACACGCGCGGGCTCTTTTCCAGCATCCCGGGGCTGCGTGATCATCGTGATCGGCTGACCACGGTGGAGGACGTGACCGGCAATCCGGCCGAGTTCCGCAAGCTGCCCGGTGCCGAACGCGGGGTGGTCCCGTGGTGGCCCCACATGTCCGCGGAGGCCAGGCCTGCCTTGGCCAGCGGCCGCGATCCGTACTGCCTGCACCAGATCGAGCCCAATCGCTGGGTGGGCTGCTGGCGCACCCCGGAACTGGAGGCGTGCCCATCGCCGCGCCCCGACCTGGACTTCCGCCGGAGCGACTGATCCGAATCCGCCTCGTCGGGTGTGCGAAACCTGCGCCATGCCCCTGATCGAACCCGGCAAGCCGATCCCCGACTTCACCGCCCGCACCGCCGACGGCGAGATCGTGAAGGGCGCGTTCCTGACCAAGGGCTTCACGGTGATCTACTTCTATCCCAAGGACGACACGCCCGGCTGCACGAAGGAGGCCTGCGCCTTTCGCGACCTGCACGCGGACCTGCTCAAGGCCAAGGCACGCGTGTACGGCGTGAGTGCCGACGGTGCCGAGAGCCACGCCCGGTTCGCTGCCAAGTTCAAGCTTCCATTCGACCTGATCGTGGATGAGCCGGGCAAGGATGGCGTGCCGCCGCTGGCGAAGCGTCTGGGAGCCTGGCAGGAGAAGTCCATGTACGGCCGGACCTACATGGGCATCGCGCGTCTCACCTACCTGGTGGGCCCGGGCGGAACGGTGCGGCACCGCTGGGACAGGGTCAGGCCCGAGGGGCATGCCGCCGAGGTCCTGCAGGCGATCCGGGACGCGAAGTAGATTCGCCGGATGCCCTCGATCCAGCTCCGCTTCAAGCGACTGCACCCGGCCGCCCAGCTGCCCGCCTATCAGAGCGCCGAGGCGGCGGGCATGGACCTGCACGCCTGCCTGGACGCGCCGTGCACGCTGCAGCCGGGTGATCTGGCACGCATCCCGCTGGGGTGGGTGATGGCGATTCCCGCCGGTCACGAAGGCCAGGTCCGGCCACGCAGCGGTCTTGCGGCCAAGCACGGCATCACGGTGCCCAATGCCCCGGGCACCATCGACAGCGACTACCGCGGTGAGGCGGTGGTCGCGCTGATCAACCTGGGACGCGAGCCGTTCACGGTGGAGCACGGCATGCGCATCGCGCAGCTGGTGGTGGCGCCGGTGGTGCGGGTGGCGGTGCACGAGGTCGAGGCCCTCGAGGACACGCCACGCGGTGCCGGAGGATTCGGCAGCACGGGCCACTGAAAGGCGGTCGATTCCGGTTAGCATTCCGGAATGACCTCCGCCGCTGCCACGGACATCCAGGTTCCGCTCCTTGACCTGAAGGCCCAGTACGCCACGCTCCGCGCCGAGATCGAGCCGGTCGTGCGCGAGGTGATCGAGAGCCAGTACTTCATCGGTGGCCCCAGGGTGGAGGAACTGGAGAAGGCGGTGGCCACCTATTGCCGAAGCCCGCACGCCATCGGCTGCGCCAACGGCAGCGATGCCATCGTCCTGGCGCTGCAGGCCATCGGGGTGGGACCGGGCGACGAGGTGATCATCCCCACCTTCACCTTCTTCTCCACGGCCGGCAGCGTGCATCGGCTTGGCGCGCGTCCGGTCTTCGTGGACATCGATCCCGTCACGTACAACGTCTGCCCAAGAAGCGTGGAACAGGCCTTCGGCTGCTGCAAGCGCGTCAAGGCCATCATGCCCGTGCACCTGTTCGGCCAGTCCGCCGACATGGACGCGATCATGTCGATCGCCCGCGAGCATGACCTGAAGGTGGTCGAGGACTGCGCCCAGGCCATCGGCACCGAGGACGTGCACGGCCGCCGCGTGGGCACCATCGGCGACGTGGGCACCTACAGCTTCTTTCCCAGCAAGAACTTGGGTGGGTTCGGCGACGGCGGCGTGATGGTTGCCGGCGACCACGCCCTGGCCCAGAGCCTGAAGAGGCTGCGCAACCACGGCATGGAGCCCAAGTACTTCCACCACGAGATCGGCATGAACAGCCGCCTCGATGCGCTGCAGGCCGCGGTGCTCACGGTGAAGTTGCGGCACCTGGACACCTGGAGCGAGGGCCGGGCGGCGAACGCCGCCTGGTACGACCGGTTCCTGTCTGACGCCGGTGCCGTGGACAGCCGCACGCCGGTGGATGCTGGCGGACTGCCCATCCGCTTTCCGGCTGCGGCTCCCCGGGGCGCTCGCCACATCTACAACCAGTATGTGGTGCGCGTGCCGGCGGCTGTGCGCGACAAGGTGCGCGACGAGCTGGCCGCCCGCAAGATCGGCACCGAGATCTACTACCCGCTCTCGCTGCACCAGCAGAAGTGCTTCGAGTTCCTGGGCTATCGCGCCGGCGTGTTTCCGCACGCCGAGCGGGCCGCGGGTGAGGTGATCGCGCTGCCCATCTATCCCGAGCTCACCTCCGCGCAGCGGCAGCACGTGGCCGAGAGCCTGGTCGAGATCGTTCGCCGGCTGGCCTGAGTCAGGGAAGCAGCTGCGTCAGGTCCCGAAGCCCGATGCACTCGGGCGCGGCGAACGGCTCGCCGAATGCCGCGTTGATGCGGCTGCCGTAGAAGCGGCCCATGCTCTCGATCCACGCCGGCACGCCGCGGTTGGCGGGGTTGGCATGGAACTGGCTGGCGTAGCAGGCGATCGACCGCATCTTGGCCTGGGCGAAGGCGGAGCAGTCCACCACCAGGTCCGGCTTCGGCACCACGCGCAGATGGGTGCAGAAGTAGTGCAGCAGCCGTCGGGGATGGTGCGGATCACCGGGGAGATCGCACTTGGTCAGCTTGGCGTCAAAGCGGGCATCCTCGGCGATGCGGGTGAGGGCCCGGTGGTCCGGGTGCGCATCCTCCGGATGCGGCACGAACATCAGGTCGATCTTTCGGATCCGCAACTCGCCCGCCAGACGATGGCGCGCCTCCAGGCGGTGCTCGATGCGACGGTTGGGCCATCCCATGTTGAGGCGCTCGCATCCGAGCTCGGCGGCCGCGGCGGCGGCCTCGCGAGCCCGGGTGGCCGGATCGCCGTGGGGCGTGGGCTCGCCATCGGTGGCGTCGATCACGGTCACGCGATGCCCCTGCGAGACCAGCAGGGCAATCGTGCCGCCCATGGCCAGCTCGGCGTCATCAGGATGGGCCGCGATCACCGCCACGTTCATGGGGTGAATCCTACGGGTGGCGCGGCTCGGCGCGATCCGGGGGATACAGGATCCACCGCAGCCGAAGGCCCTGTGCCGGCAGCGTGGGCCCAGCCCGCGTGCGATCGCCGCTTTCCAGAATCCCTGGAATGTCGCCCGGCTTGATTCTTCCCCGTCCGGCCTCCACCACGGTGCCAGCGATGATCCGCACCATGTTGTAGAGAAACCCGTTGCCCGACACGTCGATCACGATGCGGTCATCGGACAGGGTGTGGACTTCGCACGCGTGCACGGTTCGGACCGTGGTCTCGCGGCCATGCTGCGCATGGGCGAACGCCGCAAAGTCGCGCGTGCCGGGAATCATGGCTGCTGCTTCCCGCATCCACGGCAGGCAGAGAGGATGCTGCACGTGGACCAGCATCCGGCGATCGAAAGGCAGCCGCGCCCGGAACGGATCCGTGACCGCGATCTCGTAACGGTACCCCTTGGCCATGGCATCACCCACTGGGTCGAAGCCCGCCGGAACCGGCCACGCCGCCATCACACGCACGTCCTCCGGCAGCCGAGCGTTCAGGGCCGCCGGGATCCGATCCACGGGCACCCGGCAGTCCGCCGTGAAGGCCGCCACCTGGGCCTCGGCGTGCACACCGGCGTCGGTTCGACTGGCACCCTGGCAGGTGATCGAAGCCTGCATGACCAGCGTGAGAGCCTGATCCAGCGTGCCCTGGACCGTCCGGAGGGGCTCCTGGCCAGGGGGCTCCTGCCGCTGCCAGCCATGGAAGTCGGTGCCGTCGTAGGCCAGGCGGAGGGCAAAGCGGGGCATGGGGCGAGTTATAGGGTGTGGACAGACCCTGCGGCTTGCATCGCCGTTGAGCGGAGGTGAGGTCGATTTGCTCGGCAATCGTGTGCTCCGGTGGGGACCGCGTCCCTCCCCGGCCACCGTCCCGAGCGGGCATCACGCCGGATTCGGCGTTGATATTCAACATATTTCTGGCACAAATCCGGTTCAGGACTACCTTTGATCCGCAAGGACGGCGGCCCGAAGGCGCCAGATGTCGGGTTCGTGCGTCCAGTCCTGTCAGGCCCCAACTCGGAGAAGGATTCCAAACATGAAGACCAAGGTTCTTGCCTCGTGCTCGGTGGCTGTCGCTCTCGCGTCGGCCTCGTTCGGACAGATCGTGATCGATGGCGTGCTGGATGCCGGCTACGGCAATCCCAAGGCGTCCCAGGCCAACGAGACGGGCTTCGGCAACGCCACCGACGGCGTGACCGGCTACGCCAACGGCAGCGAGCTCGACGGCATGTGGATCAAGGTCGATCCGGTCGACGGCCATCTGTACCTGTTCTTCTCCGGAAACCTGGAGAGCAACTTCAACAAGTTGGAGATCTTCATCGATGGATTCGCGGGCGAGGGCCAGAATGCGCTCCGTGGAGACAACCCCGATGTGGACTTCAATGGCCTGAATGCCATGGGCGCCGATGATGCCAATGGCATTCTGGGTCTGGTGTTCGACGAGGGTTTTGCGCCCGACTTCTGGATGGGCACCACGCTCGGCGGTGAGCCCACCACCCAGTACGCCAACATCGCCCAGCTGCTGACCGGCGGCCAGGGCGTGGGCGCCTACATCGGGAGCGGGCCCTTCGAGGACAACGTCGCCGGCAGCAACCTGATCGACGATCAGGTCTACGGTGTGCAGACCTCCATCAACAACAGCAATGTGCTCGGTGTCGGGGATGGCGTGACCGACGGATGCGGTGTCACCACCGGTGTCGAGGTGAAGATCCCCCTGTTCCTGTTCTGGGATGGCACCAGCGAGATCAAGGTCTGCGCGTTCATCAACGGCAACGGCCACGACTACGCCAGCAATCAGTTCCTCCCGGCGGTTCCTGCAGGCACCGGCAACCTCGGAGGCGATGGCGCGGGCGGCTACATCGGCGGCAATCCAGCGGCCCTGCGGTTCGACCTGAACGCCTTCGAAGGCGCCCAGTTCGCCTC
This sequence comes from Planctomycetota bacterium, assembly GCA_046048055.1. Lineage (GTDB taxonomy): Bacteria > Planctomycetota > Phycisphaerae > Phycisphaerales > SM1A02 > SYAC01. The sequence continues at coordinate 33,016 of JBJOGW010000002.1, read as the reverse complement.
CTCTGGCGGCCCCGATGCCTGTCAGGGTGGCGGTGGTGGTGGCTGCGCGGGCGACCTGGATGCCAGCGGCACGGTGGACGCTGGCGACATCGGCAGCCTGTTGCTGCTGTTCGGGTCGTCGGACGTTGCCGGCGACCTGGATGGCAGCGGCACGGTGGACGCGGGTGACATCGGCAGCCTGCTGCTGCTCTTTGGCGACTGCAACTGAGACGCCCTCAAACCTTGTGTGCATCCAGCCCCCGGTCGAAAGGCCGGGGGCTGTTCTTTCTGTCTGGGTGCTGGAATGTGCCGGGGTGACCAGGCTGCTTCAGTCACCGAGCCGGGTACCGGCGCCATCCGCCTGGAACAGGTGGCATCGGGCCAGATCCACGCCCACGGTGATCAGGCTTCCTTCGGCGATCGACTGCGGAGGCGTGCGGGCCACGAGCGTGCGGTCGCCCGCCCGAAGCACCACGTCCATGCGATCGCCAAAGTGCTCCACCGCCTCCACGGACGCCTGGAATCCGCTCGCACAGCCCAGCGACAGATGCTCCGGACGCACGCCCAGCACCGCGGGCACCGGCTGCGGACGGATCACCGCACCCCAGCCGTCCACCCGTCCATCGATGGTCAGGCCCTGACCCATGAAGCGCAGGCCGGCGGGTCGAGCCTGCAGCGTGCCCTCGATCATGTTCATGGTGGGGGTGCCCACGAACTCGGCCACGAACCGGTTGGCGGGCCGCTCGTAGACCACGCGCGGCGGCGCATCCTGCTGGATCAGCCCATCCTTGAGCACCACCACCCGGTCGCCAAGGCTCATGGCCTCCTCCTGGTCGTGGGTCACGTAGACCATGGTGGCCCCCAGCCGCCGGTGCAGCATGCGCAGTTCGGCTCGCATCTCCACACGCAGCTTGGCATCCAGGTTGGAGAGCGGCTCGTCCAGGAGGAACACCTTGGGTTCGCGCACCATCGCCCGGCCAACGGCCACGCGCTGCCGCTGGCCGCCCGACAGCGCTGCGGGCTTGCGGCCAAGCAGGTGCTCAATGCCCAGGATCCGGGCCGCCTCGATCACGCGCCGGTCGATGTCGGCCCGCTCGACGCGGTGGGCCGCCGCGTAGCCGCGCGAAAGCATCGCTCGCAGTCGGCTCGGGTGCCGGCGCCGTCGAAGCAGGCCGAAGGCCATGTTGGTCCGCACATCCATGTGCGGATACAGGGCGTAGTTCTGGAACACCATCGCGATGTCGCGGTCCTGGGGCGGGATGTCGTTGACCACCTGGCCATCGATGCGCATCGTGCCCTCGGTGATGGTCTCGAGGCCCGCGATCATCCGCAGCAGCGTGCTCTTGCCGCAGCCGGACGGGCCCACGAGCACGACGAATTGTCCGTGCCCGATGCGGAGGTTCGCCTCGCGCACCGCCTGCACGCCGCCGGGATAGGTCTTGCCCAAGCCTTCAAGTTCGATGGTGGCCATGCGTTCTCCTTCAGCCCTTCACGGCGCCCTTGCCCAGACCCTCGATGAACTGCCGCTGCGCCGCCAGGAAGAGCAGGATGCAGGGCAGCATGGTGACCAGGCTGGCCGCCATGAGCAGGTTCACGTTGTTCACGCCGCCGTACTGGTTGCGGAAGCTGTTCAGGGCCACCGCCAGCGTGGCCTGCTCGTCGCTCTGCAGGTAGATCAGCGGGCCCATGAAGTCGTTCCACACGTAGATGAAGGTGAAGACCGCGCAGATGGCGGTGACCGGCCGGCAGAGCGGCAGGATCACGTGCCACCACACGCCCAGCCAGCCCCAGCCGTCCACCTTGGCGGCCTCCACCAGCGCCTCGGGCACCTGCGCGATGAACTGCCGGTACATGAAGATGAAGAACGCGTTGCCGAAGAAGGCCGGCACCACCAGCGGCAGGATGGTGTCCACCCAGCCCAGGTTCCGAAAGAGCAGGAACAGCGGGATCATGGTCACCTGGCCCGGAAGCATCATGGTGGCCAGCATGAGCATGAACAGCGGTTCGCGGCCCCTGAACCGCATGCGGGCCATGGCGAAGCCCACCAGACTGCTGCTGAGCACCGTGCCCACCACCACCAGGCTGGTGACCACCACGGAATTGGCCAGCGCGTCGAGGAAGCCCACCCATGGCTCGCGGGCGGCACCCATGCGGCGCAGTGCATCGGGGAAGTTGGCCCACTGCGGATCCGTGGGTACCAGCCGCCCCAGATCGCCGCTCACCGTGGCGGCCTGCGCCAGATCCGGCGTGAGCAGGCTCACCGCAGCCATCCAGACCAGCGGGAAGACCATGATCAGCGTGCCGATCACCAGCACGGCCCAGCCCACGGCCCGGGCCACGTGGCCGCCCACGGCGCCGGAGTGACCCTTGGCGGATCTGGACGGACCCGTCCGACTCATCGCTTCAGGCCCTCGTAGTGCACCAGGCCCCGGCTGCCGCGCAAGGTGAGCAGGGTCAGCCCCAGGGTGATCAGCAGCAGGATCCAGGCCATGGCGCTGGCGTAGCCCATCTCGTAGAACTCAAAGGCCTGGTTGTACAGGTTGAGCACGTAGAAGCGGGTCAGGTCACCGGGTCCGCCACCGGTCATCACGAAGGCCTGCGTGAAGACCTGGAAGCTGCCGATGATCGACATGATCAGGTTGAACAGGATCACCGGACTGAGCATGGGCAGCGTGACGCGGAAGAACCGGGAGACGGCTCCGAGCCGGTCGATGCGGGCGGCCTCGAGCAGTTCCTCAGGCACGGCCTGCAGTCCGGCCAGATAGATCATCATGCCGCCGCCCACGGTCCAGAAGCCCATGATGGCGAAGGCTGGCGCGCCCCACACGGCGGCGTCCTTGCCGAACCAGTCCGGCGGCGCCGCGCCCACCAACCCCAGCACCGGCCGCAGGGCCATGTTCATCAGGCCGCCATCCGTGTCGAAGATCCATCGCCACAGCACGGCCACGCCCACGCCCGCGAGCACGCTCGGCAGGTACCAGGCTGCGCGGAAGAAATGGATGCCGCCGATCTTCTGGTTCATGAGCACCGCCGCCAGCAGCGCCAACGCCTGGCCACCCGGCACCGCGATCGCCGTGTAGTAGAGCGTGACCTTCAGGCTGGTCATGAAGCGCGGGTCGTGCGCGAGCAGTTGCAGGTAGTTGCCGCCGCCCACGAAGGTGGCGGTGTCCAGCGTGCTCACGCCCCGCCACTTCGCCAGACTCAGCAGCAGGCTCATCACGATCGGGAAGGCCATGAACAGGGCGAAGCCCAGCAGCCATGGACTCGCCAGCAACCAGCCCCAGCGGGCCTCGCTGGTCTCGGCACGGCCCTCGCGCCGCGCCATCGCCGTTCGCAGCAGCCATGCCAGCGCGACGGCAGCCACCAACGCCAGGCTCCATGCCACCGGTGTCCATGCGAAGGCGGGGTAGCCAGGCGTGGCCAGCGGGCTGTCCCGTTCCGCCTTCCATTCGGCCAGGAATCCCTCGGTGGCTTGGGCCACGCTCCAGTCACCGACCAGCAGCGCGCGGTCCAGGTTGCCCTGCAGCAGCTGCTCGAACCGCGGATTGGCAGGCCAGTCCACCACCTCGGCGGTCGGCGCGGGATCCAGGAACCCGCGATTGTTGGCGGGCCTCTGCGTGGCGTCGAGGAAGGCCGGGCTCTCGGCCACGCTTCGGATGGTGGGCAGTGCCAGACCCAGCCTGGCGTTGGCCGCCTGCATGTCGGGACTGACCAGCCAGCGGAGAAGCTGCCAGGCTTCGGGCTTGTTCTCGCTGCGGGCGCTGATGGCCCACGCCACGGTGGCGATGACATTGGTCTGCCTCGAGCCGCGCGGCAGAGGCGCAAAGTCCCAGTCGAAGTCCCGGATGCGCCGGTACTCGGGCACCACCCAGCGACCGAACGGACCGGCCATGCCCACGCGACCGGTCACGAACGCCGCCGCGCCCGAGGCCAGCTTGCTGCGACCGCTGGTGAGCGTGTTCGTCTCGTCCTGTCGCCAGGAGCGCAGGCGCTCCAGCATCGCCTGCGTGGCGGGGGCATCGATCGTGAGATCGTCGAAGTCCGTGCCGCGAATGTCGGTGCCCTCGGTGCGCAGGTAGGCCCGCACCATCATGGGCCAGGTCACGAACTCGCTGCCCACGTACGGCTCACCGGCGTCATCCTTCAGCGCCCCGATGGCACGGGCTGACGCGATGTACTCGTCCCAGGTCCAGTCGTCCCTCGGAAAGGGCACGCCCGCCTTCCGGAACAGGTCCTTGTTGTAGTAGAAGCCGACCGTGGTGAAGTCCTTGGGCACCCCGTAGAGCGAGCCGTGGCCCATGCGGGTGCCGTCGTGCCGGAAGGCCGCCACGGTGCTCGGGAAGAATCCGGAGAGGTCGATGGCGTCGGCTGTTCCCGCCGCGGCGTCGGCGTGCAGGTAGGCGTCGAGTGGCTCAAGCAGCCCCATGTCCGCGAAACTGGCCACCCGCTCGGCTCCCACGTAGAACAGGTCCGGTGGGTCGCCGGCGGCCAGCATGGTCTGCAACTTGGTGTAGAAGCTTCCGGCGTCGCCGGGATTGAGTCGCCGCACGCGGATGCCCGGGTGGGCCGCCTCGAAGGCGCGGAGCGACTGCTCCACGATCGCGTTCTCCTCGGGGCCTCCCTCGCCGCTCCAGTGCAGTACCACCAGTTCCTTGGCAAGGTCGGCCCGATCGCGCCAGGTGCGCCACGCGCGCAAGCCCACCCGCCCGAAGCTCCACACGACCAGGATGACCGCCAGCACCGCCAGGACGACTCGCAGGAATCGGCCCAGGATCGAGCCGTTTCGACCACCGCGATGCATGGGGCGAGTATACGGTTGGGCCATGGTGCACGGCGTTGCGATGATGGCGCTCTCGCTCCTGGTGGCTGGTCCGGTCCGGGACGCCGACGCGTTTCCACCACCGGTGCCCGTGCTCGAGAGGGCGGAGGGCATCGCCCATGCACGCCTGCCACCTGGCGCGCGTGCGGAGCCTGACGCGCGGGGATCCTGGCGCGTCCACCTTCGATTGCCGGCGCAGCCCGGTGTGCAGCGGGTGAACCTGGCGGGAGACTTCAACGGCTGGAACCGGGATCGCCATCCGATGTGGCCCGGTCCCGATGGAGCCTGGCAGGTGGACGTTCCCATGGACGAGGGGGTGCGGCTGTACAAGTTCGTGCTGGATGGCGAGCGGTGGATTCCGGATCCCGCCAACGACGAACGCGTGCCCGACGGGCAGGGGGGCTTCAACAGCGTGCTGCGACTGGGGGCCGAGGCGTCAGCCTCGCCGACGGACGCCCGGCGCGGCGATGGCCGCATCGACGGCTCGATGCTTCGGCACGATCCCGATCGGCTGGGTGATCGCCAGCGCGAAGGCGACATCTGGCGGCTGCGCTGCCGAACGCTGGCCGGCGACGTGCAGTCGGTAGCATTCGCCGCTCGCGATGGCCGCCGCATCGCCATGGATCGGGCGGGATGCGTGGGTCCGTTCGATCTCTGGGAGACGACCATTCCCGCGGATGACGGACCGATCGACTACACCTTCGTGATCCAGGATGCATCGATGACCGCCCGCGACCCAAGCGTCTACGCCCTCGACACCTCCGCTGCCCCGGGGTTCACCACGCCGGAGTGGGCCCGAAACGCCATCTGGTACCAGGTGATGGTGGACCGCTTCCGCAACGGCTCCACCGCCAACGATCATGCGCACACGCGCGACTGGCGGCAGGAGTGGTACAGCCCCAGCCCCTGGGAGGGCCAGGATGGCCAGACGTTCTACGACCACTTCGTCTTTCGCCGGCAGTGCGGCGGCGACCTGGAGGGGCTTCGGCAGAAGCTGCCGTGGCTGAAGGAGCTGGGCGTGAACGCCCTGTACCTGCTGCCGGTGTTCCAGGCCGACAGCAACCACAAGTACAACGCCACGAACTACCTGCACGTGGACGAGCGGTTCGGCGCGGGACACGACTACCAGTCCACCGAGGCGTCCGAGGACCTGCTCGATCCCTCCACCTGGACCTTCAATGCCAGCGACCGCGCCTTCCTGGACTTCCTGAAGGAGGCCAAGCGGATGGGCTTCCGCGTGATCATCGACGGCGTGTTCAACCACGTGGGCACCGGGCACCCCGCCTTTCGCGACGTGCGGGAGAAGGGCAAGGCGAGCCGCTACGCCGACTGGTTCGCCATCAAGAGCTGGGAGCCCTTCGATTACGAGGGGTGGTTCGGCTTTGGCGAGTTGCCCGTGTTCCGCAAGAGCGACGAGACCGGCATCGCCAGCGAGACCGCGCGCCGGCACATCTTCGAGGTGACGCGGCGGTGGATGGATCCTGACGGCGACGGTGACCCGTCGGACGGCATCGACGGCTGGCGACTGGACGTGGCCAACGAGATTCCGCTGCCCTTCTGGCACGAGTGGTGCGCCTTCGTCCGACGAATCAACCCTCAGGCCTACATCACCGGCGAGATCTGGCACCGCGCCGACCCGTGGCTGGACGGACGGGCCTTCGACGCGGTGATGAACTACGAGTTCGCCAAGGCCGCGGTGGCATGGGTGCTGGATCGCAGGAACCGCCTCAAGCCCAGTCAGGTGGACCAACGACTCCAGGAGCTGCGGCTTGCCTACCCCAGCGCGTGCACGTACGTGATGCAGAACCTGCTCGACAGCCATGACACGGACCGCGTGGCCAGCATGGCGCGGAACCCGGATCGCGAGTACAACCAGCTCAACCGGGAGCAGGAGGTGCTCACCTACGACGCCTCCCGGCCGGATCCCGAGCACTACCGGCGCGTGCGCCTGCTGGCCCTGCTGCAGATGACCTACGTGGGGGCGCCGATGATCTGGCAGGGCACCGAGGTGGGCATGTGGGGCAGTGGCGATCCCAACAACCGCAAGCCCATGCTCTGGAAGGATCTCGAGCCCTACGAAGAGCCCGAGGAGAACCGCGTGATGGACGAGCAGCTGGCCTTCTACCGCAAGGCCACGGCGCTGCGGCACGCCCATCCGGCGCTGCGCACCGGAAGTTTCCGCACGGTCCTCACCGACGACACCCAGGATGTCTGGGTCTTCCTGCGCGAAGGCCATGGCGAGCAGGTGCTGGTGGCGTTGAACGCGGGCCCGCAGCCGGCGATCGTGAACCTTCCTGAAGCGCTGGGTGCGGGATGGAGGCCGGAGTTCGGCAAGACGGGCGAGAGCGTGGCCGATGAGGCGTTCCCACGCGTGGAGATCCCGATGGAGGCCGGCCGCGTCTGGGTCCGGAAGTCGCCGTGAAGCGGACGCCCTCGGTGCCCGCCATCTTCCAGCGTCGCCGGGCCGGCGTGCTGCTGCACCTCACCAGTCTGCCCGGACCGCATGGCGTGGGTGACCTGGGACCGCAGGCGATGGCCTTTGCGGACTGGTGCGAGCGAGCGGGCCTGAGCCTCTGGCAGATGCTGCCGATCGGGCCAGTGGGGGGTGGGGACAGTCCCTACAGCGCCACGAGCAGTTTCGCCGCCGAGCCGCTGCTGGTGAGCCTGGATGGCCTGGTTCGTGAGGGCCTGTTGCCACGGTCCAGGCTTCGCGCCCCGGCGGCATTGGGGCGGGGCCCGGCCGACTTCGCCGCCGCCCGTCGGTTCAAGTTTCCCCGTTTCCAGGAGGCTTTCGCCGCCTTTGCCCGTCGCGGCGGGCCTCGAAGCGCCGCATTCCGTTCCTTCGAGCGATCAAGTCGGGACTGGCTGCCCGGCTGGTGCCGTTTCGCCGCCGCCCAGCACGGCGGCCCTCTGGCCATGCATGCCTTCGTGCAGTTCCAGTTTCACAGGCAGTGGATGGCGATGCGTGCCCATTGCCGAAAGCGCGGCGTGCTGCTGGTGGGAGACCTGCCCATCTTCGTCACGCTGGACTCGGCGGACGTGGCCGATCGTCCCGAACTGTTCCGCCTGGAGCGCAACGGCCGCCCGCGCGTGGTCACGGGCGTGCCGCCCGACTGTTTCTCCAGGGACGGCCAGTTATGGGGCCATCCGCACTACGCATGGGCGGCCCACCGGCAGGAGGGCTTCCGTTGGTGGACACGTCGCGTGGCCACGGCGCTGGATCGCTTCGACGCACTCCGCATCGATCACTTCGTGGGCTTTGTGCATGCCTACGAGATCCCGGGTTCCGCGCGCACCGCTCGCAAGGGCCGCTGGGCACCCACGCCCGGGCGCGAGTTGCTCACCGCCGTGTCGGCTCGACTTGGGCGCCTGCCGCTGATCGCCGAGGACCTGGGTGCCGTCACGCCCGCCGTGGTCTCGCTGCGCGATGACTTCGGGCTTCCCGGCATGAAGTTGCTGCACAATGCCTTCTACGGCCCGGACAGCGGTGACCTGCCGCACCACCACCCGGTGAACTGCGTGGTCTATCCGGGCACCCACGACAACGACGTCAGCCGCGGCTGGGTCCGGCATCTGGACCGCCAGGCACGCGAGCGGTTCGTGCGGCTGGCCGGCGGCGACCTGCGAAGGCCCGAACAAGCCCTGATCCGGATGGCGTATTCCAGCCCTTCGCGGACGGCGGTGGTGGCCATGCAGGACCTGCTGGGTCTGGGTCCCAAGGCCCGCATGAACGTTCCCGGCGTGGCCCATGGCAACTGGACCTGGAGGCTGGACCCCTCACCGCTGCCCTTGAGGCTGGCGGCCCAGTTGAACGCCTTGGCCCGGGATTCCGGCCGCCTTGCCAACTGAGCCCTTTTGCGGGAAGTTTGGGGGTTCCATGCCTGCCACCCCCAAGTCCCGCTCCCGCCCCGCCTCCCCGATCCACGGCTCCGAGCCCGGACGCATGGCCATGGCCGATGCCAAGGTCACGCGGCGCGTGCGCAAGGATCTTGAGCGGCTCTGCCGCGACCTGTGGTGGTCGTGGAACGAGATCGGCCAGCGGCCCTTTGCGGCCCTGCATCCGGCGGTGTGGGAGAGCAGCAATCACGATCCCATGGCGGTGCTCAGGGCCATGGATGAGCCCATGTTCGCGGCCCGCTGCGCCGAAGCAGACTTTCAGGCGATGGTCCAGGCGGCGTGCGATGCGCAGGACGCGTATCACGCCACCGTGCCCTGGTTCGAGCAGCAGGCCTTCACCAACGCCAGGGGCCTGCACGTTGCGTACTTCTGCAGCGAGTTCGCCATTCACGAGAGCCTGCAGCAGTACTCGGGCGGACTGGGCGTGCTGGCCGGCGATCATCTCAAGAGCGCCAGTGATCTGGGGGTTCCACTCACCGCAGTGGGCCTTCTCTATCAGCAGGGCTACTACCTGCAGGAACTACGGGCGGACGGTTCCACCCGCGTCATGGAGCCCACCTGGGATCCTCGCCGCATGCCGCTCGAGGACACCGGCGTGGACATCCGTGTGCCGATCGGCGACACCAAGGTGGAGACTCGCCTGTGGATCATGCGGGTGGGTCGCGTGCGAGCCGTGCTCATGGACACCGATCGCAAGCGAAACAGGGCCCGGGATCGCCGGCTCACCGAGGGCCTCTACCGCGGCGAGCCGGAGCTGCGCTTGCGGCAGCAGGTGCTGCTGGGCGTGGGCGGCGTGATGGCCCTCAAGGCGCTGGGGATCAAGGCCAGCGTGTTCCACCTGAACGAGGGGCACGCGGCCTTCGCCAGCGTGACCCGGCTGGCCCAGATGCGCCGGCGCGGACAGCCGCTCGAGGATGCACTGGCCGTGATTCGCCGCAGCACGGTCTTCACGACCCACACGCCCGTGCCGGCAGGGCACGATCGCTACGACGCCCGCATGGTGGCCGACGCCCTCGAACCCTGCTGGCGTGAGGCCGGCCTGGGGCGCCGCGCCTTCCTGGACATGGGCTCGGAGAATCCCAGCGATCCCAAGGCGCCTTTCTGCATGACGGTGCTGGCCCTGCGCACCGCCGAGCATGTCAACGGCGTGGCGGCGTTGCATGGCCGTGTGAGCCGCGAGATGTGGCAGGGGGTCTATGGCGTGCAGGACCCGGCCCTGGTTCCCATCGGGCATGTCACCAACGGCGTGCACAGCAGGACCTGGCTGGCCCCTGCGGCCGAGGCCTTCTGGAAGCGGACCGTGGGCCTGGACCTGGACACCGTCGAGCAGGGGCGCGATCCATGGGCCGGCGTGATGACCGCGCCTCCCGAGGCGTTCTGGGCCATGCGCCATGAACTCCGAACGCGACTGGTGCAGTTCATTCGCCAGCGGCTGGCGCGTCAGGCGACCCGTCGGGGCGAGACACCCGAGCAGGTCCTGCGTGCCCAGCAGTCGTTTCGGCCGGACGCCCTCACCATCGGCTTCGCTCGTCGCTTTGCCACCTACAAGCGGGCGCCCCTCATCTTCCGCGAGCCCGAGCGGCTGCACCGCATCCTGGCCGATGCGGCGCGCCCGGTGCAGATCGTGTTTGCGGGCAAGGCCCATCCGCGCGATCGGGACGGTCAGGCCTACGCCCAGCAGGTGCACCGCTGGGCCCGCGAGAACGGCTTCGAGGGTCGCGTGGCGCTCATCGAGGAGTACGACATGCACGTGGGCCGAATGCTGGTCAGCGGCTGCGACGTGTGGCTGAACAACCCGCTCCGTCCCCACGAGGCCAGCGGCACCAGCGGCATGAAGCCTCCCATGCACGGTGGCATCAACCTGAGCATCCTGGACGGGTGGTGGCCCGAGGGCTTCGACGGCACCAACGGATGGGCGATCGGCGACGGAAGCGAGGGAAGCGACCGGGAGCGGCAGGACGGCCTGGACGCGGAGAGCCTCTACGGCCTGCTGGAGCGCGAGGTGGTGCCCGAGTTCTATTCCCGTGACGCAGCGGGCCTGCCGCAGGCGTGGATCCGACGGGCGCTCCGCAGCGCGGCCACGGTGCCAGGACGTTTCAGCACGCACCGCATGGTGGCCGAGTACCTCGAGAAGAGCTACCTGCCGGCGAACGGCTGAGCATGCCGCACCCCGGAGGGGCCAGTCGCCCCCCCGTTCCGCGCGGCCGCGCCATGCGAGTCCAAACGAAAACCCCCCGGCCTTGCGGCCGGGGGGTGCGTGCATGACTGGGTGAACAGCCCTTGGGGGCCGATCAGTTGCAGGCGCCGAACAGGATCAGCAGCGTGCCGATGTCGCCGGCATCCACCGTGCGGCTGCCGTCCAGGTCACCCGGGCAGTCGCCTGCGCCGCAGTTGCCGAACAGGATCAGCATGGTGCCGATGTCGCCGGAATCCACGAAGCCGTTGCCGTCGAGGTCACCCGGGCAGACCGCACAGCCATTGGGCGGCGCCACGCTGAGGCCGTAGGCGTCGGCCGCGGTCCAGCCGCACATCCAGTTCTCGTTGGGACCGAACGCGCCACGGTAGTTCACCTGGGTGAAGAAGCCGTTGTTCGGCGGCGTGGACACCGCGGTCACCGCGTCGTTGGCGGCGCGGGGATCGAGAGCGTTCACTGGCTGGATCACCACACCGGTGAGCGTCTCGCTTGCTCCGCGGGTGATGCCTGCGATCGGCAGGCTGCTGGCCAGCACGTTGTTGTTGCTCGCGTCGAACACACCGCGGTTGTTCGCCTCGGTGTAGGCCGACGGATGGTTGTTGTTGTAGAACACCGTGTCGGTGATCTGGTTCAGCCTGCCGCTCACCTGGGCGGAGTAGGCCTGGGCCGGCGTGTAGGCGCCCGTGAACGGGTTGACCGTGGAGTACACGTTGTAGGCGGTGGTCCAGGTCTCGGCCCAGGTCAGGGTGCCGTTGTAGCCGTAGCCGGTCAGACCGCCGTTGGCCGCCTCGCCGTCGGTGTTGTCGAGGCGGACCGTGGCCTCGCCCACGTCCATGATGATGCTGTTGTGCAGCTGGTAGCGGGCGCCGTCACGGTACTTCAGGCCGCGCTTTCCGCTGAGCGGCTGGCCGATCAGCGTGAAGTTGGAGAAGGAGCAGGTCAGCACCGGCTGGGCGTCGGAGAACTCGGCGCCGTCGGCCTCGATGATGCTGTCGCACACGCCCGAGCCGCTGCCTGCGTTGCGGGAGGCACCCTGCACGATCAGGCCGAACTGGGCCCGACCGCGCCAGCCCTGGTCCAGATCGAACGAGTCATCGCCGATGTTCCAGATGCTGAAGTACTTCAGGTCCACCTTGCCGCCCCAGATCTCGATGCCGTCATCGACGTTGTTCATGATCTCGATGTGGTCGATCTCGGTGCCCGAACCCACGCCGCCGAGGGAGAGGCCGTTGAGCTCGTTGGTCAGGCCGATCACCAGGCCGCCGTAGCGGAAGGAGGTGTAGCGAAGCGAGCCGCTGTCGTCCGTGTCGTCGCCGCCACCGTAGCGGGTGCGGGTGTCGGACGGGCCGGTGGCGACCAGGCCTTCCATGTTGGCGTAGTTGGCGGCGTTGGGCGAGGCGGTGTTGCCGGCCGGCGCGTTGCCGTTGTACTTGCCGATGTAGCCGCGGCCCATGATGGTGAGGTTGCCCCACTCGTTGCAGCTGCGGCGGTAGACGCCCTGCGGATTCGCCGGGGTCCAGGTGTTGTAGTCGGTCTTGGAGGTGAAGATGATCGGCTCGGTCTCGGTGCCGCGGCAGTCGATCATGGCGCCACGCGCGACGGCCAGCGAACCGCCGGTGTCGCTGGCGATCACGGTGCCTGCCTCGATGGTGATCGTGGCGCCGGCGAGCACGGTCACCTGGCCCTGCAGGTTGTAGACGTTGTCGCGGGTCCAGGTCACGGAGGTGGTGATGTCGCCGGACACGAGGATTTCGGCGGCGTTGGCATGCACCGCCATGGTGGCGGCGAAGCATGCGAGCAGGCACGTGGACTTCATGGTCATTTCTCCAATGGGTTAGAACGAAACGTTCGAGCGGATCACGGCGTTGGGCCGGTCAAGAGGGGCGAGACGCTTCGCCCTTCTTGCCCTCGCACTATGTCCCACGTTGATTCAGGTCCGAAGCGTCCAGTGCAAATACCGGGCTCAGAAACCGTTCAGAAACGGTTTCGGATGTGTGAGCCTCACTTGCGACCCTTGCTGGCCCGTTCCACCTGCTCGATGTAGCGGGCCACGTCCTCGCGGGGACGGATCGCCTGGGCATCCCTCAGCAGCGGCAGGGCGTCGGCGAAGCGGCTCTGGGCCACGTACACCTGGGCCATCTTCACCTTGGCATTGGCGGCAAAGGTGTCGATGCGGGCCGCCCGCTCGTAGAACAGGATCGCCTGGTCGGGCCGACCGCCACGATTGTGGTACTGGCCCAGCAACATCAGGGCCTCGCCGTCGAGCGGGTCGAGCTCGATGACTTCCTCCAGGATGCGGGCCGTGGCCTCGTCTCCGGCGCCACCGGCCATGGCCAGGCGAGCCTCGAGCTTGAGCAGCCGACGACGGTCGCCGTCGCCCATCGACTCGGCGGCGTGCTCCCGAACGCGCGTGATCAGCGTGCGGGCCTCGTCCAGTCCGCCGCGCGAGGCCAGGGCCTCGGTGCTGCGCAGGATCCGGGACGGGGGTTGGGAGGGGTCCTTCTCGAGGGCGCGCAGGTAGGCGTTGAGCGAGAGCTCCAACAGCGACTCCGAGAGATAGATGTCGCCCAGCGTGTACAGGCTGTCGACCGACGACTTGCCGATGGCGTCGATCGTCTCCAGGTTCACCGCCGCCTTCTGCGGCTGGTTCATGCCGAGGTAGGTGTGGGCCTGCAACAGCCAGAAGTCGGCCTTCTCGGGAAAGGTCTGGATGAGCACGTCGAGCAGGCTGGCGGCGTCCTCGAACTTTCCCTGCTTGAACACGCTGCGGGTCAGGCCCAGCCTCCACTCCACGTTCGAGGGCTGCAGCAGCAGTGCGTTGCGGTAGGCGGCCTCGGCGGGCTGGAAGTCCTGCTTCTGCGAGTGGCAGTAGCCCAGCAGGCCGTAGGAGTAGGCGTCGGCACCGCCCAGCTCGATCATCCGGTTGAACGCGGCGATGGCGTCGTCGAGCTTGCCCTGACGCACGCAGATGAGCCCGATGCTGCGATACGCCCGGCGGAAGCTGGGGTACTTCTCGGCGGCACGGCGGTAGTTGGCCAGCGCCTCGTCGGAGCGCTCCTGCTGGTACTGCACGCCGCCGAGCGTCAGGTCCAGGACAGCCGACGTGTCGTCGCGGATCGAGTCCCGCAGCAGCGATTCGGCCGCCCCAAGCTCGTCGGGCATGAGTTGTCGCACCAGTTCCAGCAGGGCCATGTCATCGGTGGAGATCCGCGGCTCCACCTCGGGGTTCACGCCAAAGCCGGCGACGAAGGACTTCTGAAAGTTCGGATCATCCCACACGGCGCGAAGGTCGGGCGTTCCCACCTGCATGGAAGGGGCCGGAGCCTCCCCCCGTGCGGCCGCCAGGCTGTCGGCCGAGGATGGCGGGCACGACAGCGACAGGCCGGCGATGACGAGCAGGGCACCGAGGGGCCAGGTTTCCGGCACGGCGCAACGAATGGATCGGCGTGGAGTCATGTGGGGAGAAACCGGATGGGCACGCGCATGCGGCAACTCACGCGGTTGCCGGCCTTGATCGCGGGCTCGAACTTCCATTGCCGGACGGCTTCGAGCGCCGGCTTCTCGAACTCGGGGTGCGTGGACTTGGCGATCTTGGGATTCACCACCCGACCGTTCTCGTCCACCACGAAGATCACGGTGACGACGCCCTCGACCTTGCGGGATCGCATCTCGGAGGGATAGGCCGCGGCCACCTGCATGAGCACCCGAGGACGCTGGTCGATCTCCGACATGCTGAAGGCCTCGGAAACCTCGTCGCCGCCACCGCCGGCCACCCCGGTGCCTCCGATGCGGCCACCGGAGGCCAGCGAGGCGCCGCCTCCGAAGTCGCCGGCACCACCCGCGGCGCCGCCCAGCGCCGCCTCGAGCGCGCTCAGGCTGGCGGCATCCAGCGCCGGGGCGTCGTCCCCGGGCGTGACCTGGTCCATGGCGGATGGCGCCTGGTTGGCGTCGGGCGGCGGCTCCTCCTCCTGCGCGATCTCATCCGGCGGGGGGGGCTCCTCCTCGGCTCGCTCGCGGGCGTCCTCGGCCATCTCCTCGGCCACCAGTTCCACGTCGCGCTTGCTGGCCTCCTCGTGCCTGGGAAAGAGCAGGCCTCCGAACAGCAGCACCAGGGCATGAAGCACCACCGCGGCCAGGAAGAAGATGACGGCCGACCTCCACATCACTTCTTGTCCGTGCTGATGCCGACCTTGGCGATGCCGATCTTGCGCACCTCGTCGAGCACGCCCACCACGAACTTGAAGTCCGCCGCGCCGTCGCTGTTGATGATCACCTTGGGATCCTTGGCGGTGAGCTTGTAGGTCTGCAGCTTCAGCGGCAGCTGGGTGAGCAGGATCTTGTCCTTGTTGAAGAAGATCTCGCCCTTGTCGTTCACGCTCAGCGTGACGGCCTTCTCCATCTCCTGCTGGTCACCCAGCGACTGTGCGGTCGAGGAGACCGGCAGCGCCACCTGCACGCCCTGGTTCTTGGACATGCTCAGCGAGACCATGATGAACGTGGCCAGCAGGAAGAAGATGATGTCGATCAGCGGGATGATCTCGATCCGGGCGCTCTTCTTCTTGCCGCGGCGGGCGCCGCCACCTCCGCCGGCCATGGATCAGGCTCCTCCCCCGGACACCACGGCGCTGATCGAGGCGCTGCGTGCCTCGGCAGCGGCGTGGGACGCGTTGGCGCCCCTCGCCTCGGCCGCGCTGGGCACGGCGGGCCGCCCCTCCACCAGCAGCTTGAGCTGCTCGCCGCAGGCCAGCAGTTCGCCCTCCATGATCTCGATCCGGTTGTTGAGGTAGTTGAAGGGAATCAGGCACACGATGGCGATGATCAGGCCGAACGCCGTGGCGATCAGGGCCTCGGCGATGCCGCCCGTGATGGCGCCGGGCGAGCTGAGATCGCCGCCGATCACGGCGAACGACCCCATCATGCCCGTCACCGTGCCCAGCAGGCCCAGCAGCGGAGCCAGCGTGATCACCGTGTCCAGCACCGAGATGCCCCGCTTGTACCGCTTGATGGTGCGGGTCTCGGCGTAGGCCAGCGCGTGGCCCAGCGACTGGTCGCGGTGCTCCAGGGCGTAGCCCAGCGTGGTGGCGATGGGATCGGTCGACTTGCGGGCCAGCGTCACGGCACCGTCCAGGTTGCCCTTGCCGACCTCCACAAAGAAGTTGGCCACGGCCTTGGCGCTGCGCTTGCGCTGCTCGTTCACCAGGAACAGCACGCGTTCCAGGGCCACCGCCAGGGCGATGACGGATGCCAGCAGCATGGGCCACATGATGGGTCCACCCTTGATGAAGATGTGGACCAGGCTGGCCTTCTGCACCAGGGCCTGCAGGGCGCCGCCACGTGAGGGATCCAGGGGCAGGGTGCCCTCGCCGGAGGCCACCAGTGGCGCAACCGCCTGGGCCAGACCACCATCCAGCGGACGGATCAGCGGGTTGGGCGATCCGGCCTGGGGCACCGCGATGCCGGCCGTGCCCGAGTCCGAACTGAAGAGCGAGATGGGACCGATCATGGCGAACTGGCCGTTCATGACCGTTCCGAGCATGTCCACGCCGGTGCCGGCGAAGCGATGCCCGCCGACGGCATCCAGGATCCGCTTCAGGGTGAGGTCCACGAAGGTGGTCTGGATCGCGAACCGCTCGGTGGGCGAGAGGCTCTTGTTCTCCAGCGCGGTCTTGGCGGCCTCGATCGGCTGGGCGAACCGCTGCACCTCGCCCACGTTGATCCGCGTCTCGAAGGCTCGGGCGTACTCGTCGAGCAGGCTGCCCACATAGGTCAACTCGTCCTGGCGGGCCTTCATCTCCGCCTGCAGCGTGCCGATCTCCAGGGCGCCCGCGTCGACCAGCCGCTGCACGCGGTCCGCCTCGCGACGCAGGGCGATCACTTCCTCCTCGAGTCCCGTGAGTTGCTGGGCCAGCGGCAGCTTCTCGGCGGCGATTCGCTCGCGCATGACGTTCAGTTCGGTGATGCTCTTGGCCAGTTCCGCGTCGGCGTTGGTGCGGGCCCTGGTCAGGGCCTCCCGGCCTGCGGCGGCGGGCGCGGTCTGGGCCCAGGTGCCCTGCAGGCATGCGGACAGCATCAGGACCGTGGCCGCGATGGTGGATCGGATGTTCATTGGATGGAGATGGGAAGGCCCACGAACGCGGGCGGATGCTTGCCCTGGATGATCTCCAGGGCGGTGTAGATGCGACCGGCCTCGCTGGGAGCCGCTCGCCAGACCCAGCCCTCGGCCGTCGGCTTGCCGATGCCGGCCTCGCCGCGCGGGCTCAGGTAGTACGCCTGGGCCAGCCCCACGTAGATCACCTGCACCTCGCTCGAGGATCCGTCGGCCATCTGGCGGACCTCGTAGGCGATGGTGATCTCGCTGTTGGCCTTGTTCAACTCGTTCAGGATGCCCAGCACGTTCTGGAACCTCTCGGCGGCGCTCACGCGTGTGGTGTCTGGATTGGCGGGAATGCGCTGCAGCAGCGGTGCCAGCTTGGTGGCCACGCCCTCGGGGGCCAACGCGGCCAGCTTGCGGACCTCGGCCTCCATCGTCGTGACGGCCGAAGCCAACTGGGCGCCGGTCTGCTTGAGTTGCGCGTTCTCCTCCGCCAGCCTGTCCCGCTTGCGGTTGGACTCGGCCACCGCCGACTCGGACTGGGCGATGCGCTCCTTGAGCTGGCTCACCTCCTTGCTCACCAGCTCCACGCGTCCCTCCAGGATTTCCTTGCCCTGCTGCCAGTCATTGCGCTCCTTGGCGATGATCTGCTGGGTCTCGATCCACTTGGACAGCGTCAGGCGGGTCTCCTCCACGGACGGCGGCTGCTCGCCTCCATCGGCGTCGCGCTCGTCGGACTGCGGCATCGCGTTGTCCATGGCCTGTTCAGGGCTCGGCCCCCTTGGGCCTTCCCCAGCCGGTTCGACGGCGGCATCCGGGGTGCTCGTTGGGACTTGCCGATCCACCGGAGGTTCGACGACGGATCGGGCCGGAGGTCGCGGCGTCAGGCGACCGGCCACGGAATCCTGAAGGACCGCAGGCACGGCTGCGTGCGTCGCGGCTGCTGCGAGAAGAAGGATGTGCAGGTGAGGCATGAGGATTGTGACGGCGCGGGAGAAATGGTCTTGAGCACGCGAGGCGACGGATCGCCGTCGACGATGGAAGCGGGGCAGGCTAGATCTCTCCGGCAAGGGGATCGTGAAGGAAGCGTTCAGATTGCGTGTCCGAAACCGTCCGGCTTGAACGCGCCACCAGCGGCTCGCCTCGCAGGCACCGTGAACAGAGTCACAACGCCTTCTGAACAGTTTCTTGACCGCGGGCTTGGAGGAACTGAAAGGAGGCCACGCACACTCGCCATCCCGCCGCACAGCCAAGATGATCAGGTTCCAAGCCATCCCTGCGGTCCGTTGCATCGCGTGCGCCGTGACTGTCTTCACCGCGCTCGGCGCCGGCTGCACGGCGGGTGATCACGCGACCGATCCTGTCGTCACCCCCATCCCTGCTGCGGAGACGCCCTCCGCGGCGGTGCCGGTGACGCCCTCGACCCGGAACGCCGGCACATCGACCCCGGTCGCGGCAGGGGCCTGGCGAGCCGGGATGATCGACGACGCGTGGTCGGTCGCCTCAAGTCCTGAGACACGGGCCCACGAGCGCATCAAGTCGCGGCTGCAGCGTGAGGTGGCTGCGACGGCCATCGAGCTTGGGATGGTGGACACCGCGTTGCGTCACGCCGAAGCGATCAAGGACTGGCGCCGTGCTGAGGTCATGGCCTTGGCGGCCCAGGCGTTGGCCCGGTCCGGCGAACCCGATCGGGCGACCGCGCTGCTGCAGGAGGCGCTGGAGGGGTCCGCTGGAACAGAGGGCTGGATGCGTGAACAGCTGCTGACGGAGATCGCCATCGGCCTGGCAGCGCTGGGAGATGTGGACCAGGCGAGGCAGTTTGCCGGTCAGGTCCCGCAGGAACGCACGGGACGTGTCGAGGCGGAACTGGTCTCCGGAACTTCGCTGGAGGATCTGGATCGGCAGTGCGACGCCTTTGATGCCGCCATCGCCACCAAGGCATTCGACGTGGTTCGATCCGGGGTGGATGGCTATCTGGCGGTCTGGGAGCGCGTTCCCGGCGACAGCGTGCGCGTGGCCCGGGCCGAGAAGGCCATCCGCGACGCTGCTCCCGGCCTTCCGATCGACCTGCAGATCGAGCTTCGGGTGCGCATGGCCGATCGACTGGCCGCTGCCGGCCGTCGCGACGATGCCGCTGCGGAGTTGGCGCAGGCCTGCGAGCAGTTCCGCAACTACGACTTCACGCCGGACACGGTCGGCGTGATCGCCCGGGACCTGGCCCGTGGCCTGCTGCGGCAAGGTCAGCCCGGGCAGGCTCGGCGGGTGATCCAGGACACGCTCGCGCGGTATCGATCCGGCACGTCCGAGGTGGTCGACATCGACCGGGCCGACGTGCTGCGGCCGCTGGCGGAAGCGATGGTGGATGCGGGTGATCGCGACGAGGCACTCCGCATCTGGCGCCTGGCGCTGGAGGCCGGTGCCCTGAACCCCAACGCGCGGCCCCGGGCGGAGGACCTCTGCCTGACCTGCCTCTCCATGGTGCGATCGGGCGTGGAGCCCCCCGCGGACATGCGGGCCACGATCCGTTCCATCCGGTCCGGGCTGAAGGCTCCATGGTGATCGGCGGACGATTGCACGCGGCATCGCTGGTGCCGCTGATCGTCGCATGCGTCCCGGCGATGGCTCAGGCGCCGGTCGGCGGCACGGTGCGAGGTTCCGTCTCCGACAGGGACTTCGGGGTTCCGGTCGCGGGTGTGGCGGTCTCCATCATGGGAACCCGGGCCCGGGTGCTCACCACGGAGGCAGGATCGTTCTCCATTCCCAACGTGGCCCCGGGCACCTACACGCTGGTGTTCACCAAGGACGGGTACGTGCGCGAGGTGCGGCCCAACGTGCAGGTGACCGAGGGGCAGCTCACCGACGTCGAGGCCTCGATGGCCGGCGAGTTCGAGGAGCTGGAGGAGGTGGTGGCCCAGGACGCCGCGGTGGAGCAGCAGGATCTGGGACCCATCTCGGTGCTCACGCCGCCCGAGATCGCGCCCATCGTCACGCTGCAGCCCGGCGACTTCATGCTGCGACTGGAGAGCCCGCAGCTGCTGGATGTGCTGGGGGTGGAGACCATCTCCCGCTCGGGTGCCGGCGACGCGGCGGCGGCATTGCTCCTGGTGCCCGGAGCCACCCTGCAGGAAGGCAAGTACGCCGTGGTCCGCGGCCTGCCGGACCGATACGTGAGCGTGCTGCTCGACAGCGTGCGCCTTCCGGTGTCCACGCCCGGCAAGCGTGCCGTGCAGCTGGACCAGTTCCCGGCCTCGGTGATCCAGAGCATTCAGGTCAGCAAGAGCTTCACGCCCGACCTGCAGGGTGAGGCCTCGGGTGGTGGCGTGAACGTGGTGCTGCGGGACATTCCCGACGAGCCCATCCTGCAGTTCCGCGCCCAGTACGGCACCAACTCCCAGGTGAAGGATGGCCAGTTCCTGACCTATCCCGGCGGAAAGCTGGACTTCTGGGGCAACAACGACGTGCTGCAGACCTACCCCGAGCTCGTGGGGCAGTCCTGGTCCGGCAATCCGACGGGGACCCAGTTCGGAAACGCACCGCCCATCTACAAGTGGAACGCCGCGGCCGGCGACAGCTGGGAGGTGGACGACGACTTCAAGGTGGGCGCGTTCGCCAACTTCTTCTACGAGGCTGGCGCCAGTGCCTACGACAATGGACAGTTGAACCAGTGGCAGCAGCCTGGGCCCGGCCGGCCTCTGGAGCCCCTCATCAATGGCACGCCGCCCCCAGGGGGCAACTTCATCACGGGCCTCTACGACGTGACGCAGGGGACCCAGTCGGTGCAGTGGGGTGGTCTGGGCACGACGGGCTTCCAGACCGAGGAGCACAAGTTCGGCGCCAAGTTCATCTACACCAAGCTCTCGGAGAGCCAGGCCGTGCTGCTCACGGACACGCGCGGCAAGGACTACTACTTCCCCGACTACAACGTCGACGATCCATTCGGGCCGGGCAACGCGCCGCCCACCAACGACGAGGCGCCTTGGCAGCGACTGGAGACGCTCGACTACACCCAGGTCACCACACAGGCCCTCATCCTGAACGGCGAGCACACGCTGGGATTCCTTGGGCCGGCCGAGGGGGAGCCGATCCCGGAGCCCATCGGCTTCGGCGCGCCCACGATCGACTGGCGGGTCTCGTTCAGCAAGGCCATCGAGAATCAGCCGGACCAGACCCAGTTCGCCTCGATCTGGGGCCCTCCCAACGGCATCCTGTTCCCGCCGCCCATCGGTCCGGTGATCACCAACCCGTTCCCCACCTGGACCATCAATGATCGACTGGTGCCCTTCGCTTCGGCGGGCTGGGTGCAGCACATCAACTACTACAACGAGGAGTCCAGCGACCAGGGGGCCCTGAACATCAAGCTGCCGTTCCTGCAGTGGAACGACCGCGAGGGCTACATCAAGGCCGGCATGTTCATCGACTCGCTCAGCCGCGAGTACCGACAGAGCACCTTCACCAACTCGCTCGATCCCAACACGTCCTACGTCGGCGACTGGAACGACCCCTGGAGCGCCGTGTTCCCCAGCGAGGACCATCCGATCCTGGCCAGCGAGCAGGACACGCCATACGACGGCAGCCAGCTGATCGCGGCGGGCTACGGCATGATCGACCTGCCGCTCAACGACACGATGAACATCGTCGGTGGCGTCCGCTACGAGACCACGAACATGAGCACCACGGTGTCGTCATTGGCCGATCCTGGTGCCCTGGGCGTGGACCCCAACGACCCGGCCCAGACCATCCTGTTCGTGAGCGGCAATCCGCTCTTCGACTCGTCGATCGACCAGGTGGACTGGCTCCCGATGATCGGGTTCAACTGGAACATCCTCGACGATCTGGTGTTCCGGGCGGCCTATGCCCGCACGCTGGCTCGTCCGAACTTCTTCGAGATCGTGCCGGTGGTGCAGTACGAGTACGTGGGCGGACCGATCTTCATCGGCAACCCGCAGCTGCAGATGAGCAGCCTGGACAACTACGACCTTCGGCTGGACTGGACACCCCACGAGGGCTGGCTGGTCTCGGGCTCGGCCTTCTACAAGGACATCGACCAGCCCATCCAGTACGCGCAGCGCTTCGCCGTGTTCGGCGACTACACCAGCGCCTTCAACTACCCCAGCGCCACGCTGTTCGGCGTGGAGGTGGAGGCCCGCATCACCGCCGAGCCGCTGCTGGGCGAGGAATTCCGCGGGCTTGCCGCGGGATTCAACTTCACCTGGATGGACTCCAACGTGAAGCTGCTCCAGCAGGACATCGATGACTTCGCGTTCTATGGCATCAATCTGACCGAGGTGCCCATGACCGCCACGCCGGACTACCTGTTCAACGTGAACGTGACCTACGACTACGAGCCGCTGGGCACGCAGCTGGGCCTGTTCTACAACTACCAGGGCAAGTCGCTGGTCTCGGCGCCCAACGTGGGTGGAACGCAGCTCATTCCGGGCATCTTCCAGATGCCCTACGGCACGCTCAACTTCACCCTTCGGCAGCCGCTGCTCTGGGGCTTCGCGTTCAACTTCGCCGCCAAGAACCTGACCAACCCTGCCCGCGAGACGCAGTACGAGACACCCGACGGGTTCTCCGGCCTCAACTCCACGTACACCGCAGGCATCGACCTGCAGTTCGGTCTGACCTTCACGCTCATCTTCTGAAGGAGCCCCCATGCACCCCGCATTCCTGTCCCGATCGATGCACGCATGCCTGCTCGCCGCCACGCTGGCCGCCTCGCCGGCGGGATCGGCCTGGGCTGCCGAGGACGAGGCGGATGCCGCGTCGCAGCCCGCGCCGCTGCTCGACGAGGACGGCAATCCGTTCCCGCCGGCCCGCCCCAAGCCGGCGGACTTCAATGCCGAGATCGCCGCCAACCGTTTCGCCGAGCTGGCCATGGCCGACGCCCTGATGGAGATCGCGTTGGGAGAGCTGGTCCGGGAACGAGGTGAATCCGTGGCGGTTCGCGACCTGGGCCATCGCCTGGTCACCAACCACAATGCCGTCAAGTTGATCCTTTCCAAGGCCGCGGCGGCATCCGACGTGACGGTTCCTGTTTCGCTCGACTCGGATCAGCAGGCCGTGCTGGATCGGCTCTCGGCCCTGACTGGAGCGGAGCTGGATCGCGAGTACCTGTGGGAGCAGTCGCTCCGCCAGCCGCGCACGTTGCAGATGTACCAGTGGCAGTACGAGAACTGCGACGATCCGCGGCTGAAGCCCTTCGCCATGGGCACGCTGCCCATCATCGTGGTGCACGCCCGCGTGTGCAACGAGGTGCACCGCAAGGTGAACGCGGACGAGATTCGTGTCCAGGAGAAGCGAGCCGCGGCCGAGCGCAAGGCCGAGCAGGAGCGTCAGCAGGCCGAGGCCATGGCGGCCGCCCAGAAGAAGGCGAGCCGCAAGTTCAGGAAGTGAGGCCGGGCGGGCTCAGCAGCCGCTGCCGAACAGCAGCAGGAGGCTGCCGATGTCGCCGGCGTCCACCTGGCCGCTGCCATCCAGGTCGGCCGCGCCGCCAGTCTCGCCGAACATCAGCAGCATGGCCGCGATGTCGCCGGCGTCGACCGAGCAGCTGCCGTCGAGATCGCCCGCCAGTGGGGGCCGCACCTCGTCGCCCTGCGAGTAGACCACGAAGGAATACGCGCCGATGTTGAAGTTGGCGCTGTGCGGCAGGCCATCATGCGGGCCGCCATTGGCCTCCACATCCACGCAGAGCGTGTTGGCGTAGTCGCTGGAGTAGCCGCTCCAGTCGCTGTTCAGCCGGCACTTCCACATGCCGGGCCGCGGCATGCCGATCCGGTAGTTCTGCATGGGCCACGTGCTGAAGTTGCAGAGCACGATCACGTCGTCGCCCTCGCCGCCGTTCATCCAGCGGTGCCAGCCGATCACCTTGTTCCAGTTGTTCACGTGATGCACGTTGGTGTTGGGCCCGGTCAGGCCGCGCGTCACCCCGGTCAGGTTGCGCCGCAGCGAGATCATGTCCCGGTACAGGCTCACGATGCCCGCGTAGGTCTGGGTCTTGGACCAGTCGAGCGGGTCGGTGTCGGTGAACCAGCCGTCCTCGAGCATCTCCTGACCCTGGAACAGGAACGGAATGCCCGGACTGAAGAAGGTGACCGCGGCGCCCAGCGTGCTGCGCTTGCGGGCATACCAGTTGCCCGGATCGTTCGGGCTGATGGTGCTGCTCATGCGCTGCTTGCCGTTGGCCACCTCGTCATGGCTCTCCACGTAGATCACCCGCTGCACGTGGTCGCCGTTGTAGCTGTGCGTGATCGACTCGTGAATCTTCCACATGTCCCGGTTGGAGTCGCTGGTCTGCTGGATCACGTCGCGCACGTTGTGCACGAACCAGTCCCACTGGCTGTCAAAGCCCGCTCCCCCGGCGCCCGTGGGCTTGCTGATCCAGTCGTTGTCGTCGAAGTCCTCGGCCACCGAGATCTTGCCCGGGTACAGGGCGTCGATCTCGTTGTTGCACCACTGGAGCAGGCTCCAGCCTTCGGGCAGTTCCTGGCCGTTCTGATCGGTGCGTCGCATGAACTTGGTGGCATCCCACCGCAGGCCGTCCATGCGGAACTCGTCCAGCCAGAGGATCGCGTTGTCGCGGATGTACTGGCGCACCTCGCCGCGGTTGTAGTCCGGCCTGGTGTCACCCCATGGCGTGTTGGCCCGCGCGTCCTGGTAGAAGAAGATTCCGCCCCGGCCGTTCTGGCTCCACCCGTCATAACGCCACAGGTCCAGATCCGTGGGGCCCCAGTGGTTGTAGATCACGTCGTTCAGCACCGCGATGCCGCGGGCATGCGCCTCGTCGACGAACCGCTTCAGGTCGTCGGGATGGCCGTACGCACTCTCGACGCTGAAGGGATGGCTGGGGTTGTAGCCCCAGCTCAGGTCACCCGGGAACTCGTTGATGGGCATCAGGCTGATGCAGTTGATGCCCAGGTCCTTCAGGTAGTCCAGCTTCTCGATGGCGTCCTGGAAGGTTGCGGGGGGCGTGCCGTCCGCGGACTCGCCGAATGTGCCCAGGTGGATCTCGTAGATCACCAGTTCGTTCCAGCTGTCGATCTGGAAATCGTTCACCTGCCAGACGTAGCTGTCGGGGTTGTAGACCACGCTGTTGCCCACGCTGCTGGTCACGCGGCGGGCACGCGGATCGTTCCTGAAGAGCCAACTGTTGTTGTACTTGATCGCGAACTTGTACTGCGCATTGGTGGTGATGTTGGGCACGTCGCCGCTCCACCAGCCGTTGCCCTCGGATGCCAGCCGGTGCGACGTGACGCTCCAGAAGTTGAACGTGCCGCTGACGGAGACTTCCTGGGCGTTGGGCGCATAGGTTCGGAACGTGACCCCGCGCGAGCTGCCCTGAAAGTAGGGGACGGCGCCCACGCCTGATCGCTGCGAGACAGGGAGCTGGTTCGCCCATGAAGCCTGCCAAGCCGCCAACGCGGCGATCACGGCGAGGGACCAGTTACGCAAGGCTCGGGGCAGCTCGATCATGGGTTCCGTCTCTCCTGGGGCGGGGTGGCGGCTGGTCTTGCACTGTGCCGTGATTCGGCTTCGAGGGAAGCCGAAATCGACCGGTTTTGCGGATACTAGTTCCGGAATCCGGTCCAGTCCACGGATTTCGGGACACTGGACCGGCCGCCGGGGCGTGGGTCGGTCGGCTGCCGGTCAGTCCGTGGGCAAGGTGGTCTTGAGCAGGCCCGGAAGGGCAAGCCGGCTCAGGCCCACCAGATCGGCCTTGGACGGGTCAGCACCGAACAGAGGAAGGCCCTGATAGGGATTGTTGCCCATGCTCTGGAGCAGCCTGTCCGTGGTCTGCTGGCTGCTGACCGCCGTGGACTGGATCCGATAGGAGGCCGTTCCGCCATCCACGGTGCTGTAGTTGATTGTCGACTGCCCGGGGTTCCAGATTGCGGGAAGGTCGAACCAGCTGGGCCGGGAGACTGGGTTCGGATTCAGAAGCATGCCGTTGAAGTTCCAGCCGGGGGCCGTGCCACCGCGTCGCTTGAACGGATCCCAGTCGGGCATGAACATGGCCGTGTCCGAGGGCCGTGGAATGCGGCTGAGGGTGCGGGTGTCGAAGGCGAGGCTGCAGGCGTTGGGATAGACGCCACCCCTGAAGACGTCCAGCAGCGGCGCGTAGTCGTCGCAGTAGAGCACGCCAACCCAGGCGTTGATCGAGTAGCTGCGAAGACGTCCCGAGTTGTCCATCGGGCTTCGGTAGGCGTCGGCGGAGTCCACGTAACTGAACAGACTGCCGCCCTCGATCGCGGCCAGGGTCTCCGTGGTGTCACCCACGGTGGCTCCAGGGCAGCGGCTGTTGTCCGCGCACACCCAGCCCACATACGGATTGTCGGCGTCGAGGCGTCGCTGGGTGCTGCCACAGGCCGCCGGGGTCGCACCGTTCCAGTCACCGGGCGTGTCCGTGCGGGGGCTCGGCAGGCGTCCCTTGTTGCTGGCGGCGTACGTCTGACTGGCCTGAGCCAGGCCGCGCAGTCGGGCCTTGTCCGAACTGTCCAGCGCGGCGCGGCGCGCGCCGCCGATCGCCACCACCGCCAGTCCCACCAGCAGGGCGATCACGGCGATCACCACCAGCAACTCCACGAGCGTGAAGCCGGGGCATCGGGATGGGGAGCACGGGCTGCAGGGCCGCATCGGGGACTTATCCGAAGCTGAACAATCCACGGTTCCCCGATCCGATCGCGCAGCGTCCGTGACGGTGGTCGCCTTCATGGATGGCGTTGGGGCGTTCAGTGCCCGAACAGATTCTTCATGGCGAACATGCCCTGGCTCTCGAAGTGGGCCAGGGCCTCGTCCACGCTGCGGAAGATTCGGGTCGCGGTCTCGGTGATGAAGGGGCTGGGGTTCTTCCTCGGCTTCCACACCACGTAGACCTCCTTGGCGTGCTCCCAGGCGTGCTGCAACTCGCGCTCCACGCCGCTGCTCAGGCCGGGTATGCCGCCCGGGAGTTCGGGCACCAGGCTCACGATCATGTCGCTCTGGTCGATCAGCCGGAAGTCCCGCATGTAGATCTGGCCATCGACGTCGCCGGCGATGTCCAGCACCTGCTTCACGCTGACGCGCAGCGGCGGGGCATCCTTGCGGCCTCCGAAGCTGTGGGCCTTCACCTCGATGAAGTCCTTGCCCTCGCGTGCGGCGGCAATGGCGTTGTCCAGCAGCAGTTTCTCGTCCACGTCGCCCGGGTCGAAGGTGATGAAGTGCCGGGCCAGTTCGGCACGGAAGTGATCGATCTCGGCCAGCACGTCCGGCATGTCCACCACGTGGCTCATGGGAAAGCTGGGATAGACCTTGCGCATCTCCGGACGCGTGACCAGGCGCAGCGCGGTCTCCACGGTGTCCTGCTGGCGACCTCGACTGAGGATGTAGAAACCGCCCTTGCAACCGATGGCCTGGGCGATCAGCTCGGTGGCCAGGATCTCCTCCTCGCGCCAGACCATGCAGTCCTTGAGCGTGGCGTCGATGTCGTGCTCGGCGTTGAGCCGGTGGTGCACCATCTCGACGTTGTCCACCAGGCAGATGAACATGTCGGGCTTGAGACGCTTGAGCAGGTCCAGGTCGAAGGCCGCGAACAGGCCGTGCCGCCAGCGGAACGTGGCGTGGGTGTTCACGATCACGTTGGGGTGATCCTCGGCGGGGGTGGTGGCGGCGATGATGTCCTTGAACGCCGCCCGACGCAGGCTCGAGAGCCGGCTCAGTGGCAGGTCCAGGATCCGGCCTGGCCGCACGTCGGGCGCCTCGGCGTACATCAGGTCGCCCACATGGAAGAGATCCAGGCGGTCTCCTCGCTCGCCCACCAGTTCGCGCACCGCCTGCAGATAGGGCTTCTTGTCCACGCCGACCTGGCCCGTGATCACGGCTCGCATGCGGGCGAGTGTACCGTGCGGACCCGAAAACCCCGCCGGCGACGCGGAAAGTCAGTCGCGCGTCAGCAGGGCCACCACATGCACCTCGATGGCCCGGCCCTCGCCCACGGCGTCCACCTTCTCGTGCGTCTTGCCCTTGATGTTCACGCTCGAGACGGGGCAGCCGAGCAGCCGCGCCACGTTCTCGCGCATGGCCTGCTTCACGGGACCGATCTTGGGTCGTTCGCAGATCACGGTGGCGTCCAGGTTGACCAGCTCCATGCCGTGTCCGCGCAGGCGACGCAGGGCCTCCGCAAGAAAATGGCCGCTGTCCCGACCTTTCCAGGCCGGATCCGTGTCGGGGAAGAGCTGGCCGATGTCCGGCTCGCCCATCGCACCGAGGATCGCGTCGGTCACCGCGTGCAGCAGGGCATCGCCGTCCGAGTGCCCGACCGGACCTCGATCGTGTGGCACATGGATGCCCCCGAGCACGAAGGGTCTTCCGGCACCGTCGGGCGCAAGAGGCTCGAGACGATGCAGGTCGTAGCCGTGGCCGATTCGGAAGACCGGCACGGATTACTGGTCGTAGCTCTTCTGCGTGCGGTCCGGGATCGGACCGCCTTCGGGCGTGGCATACGGCGGCCGATCCGCCAACTGGTCCGTGCGCAGGCGCACCGCCGGATCCGGCTCGGGCCACTCCGGACCCTTGCGGATCTCCACGTCGATGCGGCGGCAACTGGCTGGCGGGCAGGTGAGCTGGTTGTCCAGGTGCCCGAACTGCGTGCCGTTGTCCCACACCGAATAGACCATGCGGTCGGGCGTGTACACCGGGTCGTCACCGCCGCCCTGCAGGAAGTTGAAGGTGAGCTGCTTGCCCGCCGGAAGTTCCATCACGAAGAACGGCTCCTCGGTGCGGGTGTCCACCACGCTCACCGTGAGCGGCCGCATGGGGGTGCTCTCGTACACGAAGCCCCGGCCACTTCCGGGCATGAAGCCACCGTCCGGTGCGTAGCAGGCGGCAAGGATCAGGCAGGGCAGGGTGAAGGACCAGGGCTTGGTCATGGCGAAAACATCCTATCGGCCACGGGCGAGTTCCGCGAACACAAGACCGCGCTCCCGATAGTCGCCGAACTGGTCGTGGCTGGCGCAGCCTGGTGACAGCAGCACCACGTCGCCGGGACGCGCGGCCGATCGGATGGTCTGCACGGCCTGCGCCATCGTGCCGCTGAGGTTTCCGCCACGGGCCGCCAGGGTGGAGGCCGTGCTCCCGATGCAGTACAGGCCAGCCAGCCGCGCGGCCAGTCCCGCGAGTCCGGTCAGGTCCGCGCCCTTGTCGGATCCGCCCACGATCAGGTGCAGCCGACGCGGATCCTCAAAGCAACTCACGGCCAGCATGGTCGCCTCGGGCGTGGTGGCCTTGCTGTCATCGAACCAGCGAACGCCATTGGCCTGGTGCACCAGGCAAAGCCGGTGGGGCAGCCCATGGAACGAGCCCAGCCGCCCCGCGAGCTCGGCTGGATCCGCAGCATGCCCGTCCAGCCGCGTGGCGGCGGTGGCGGTCCGAAGGGCTAGCAGCGCGTTGGCCCGATTGTGAGTGCCGGGCAGCGGGCATGCGAGGGCGGCCTGCTCCAGCGCCTCGGGAGGCCGGGGCGCACCACCCGCACGCCACCACGGTCCGCTGGCGAGCGCAGCGAATCGACCGGCTGCGGCCGGATCCTGGTCGTCGAAGCCGCTCAGGAACACCTGATCCGCCTGACCCCGGATCACCGACTTGCTCCGGCTGTAGTGCGCCGCATCGCCGTGCCAGTCCAGATGATTGTCGGCAAGGTTGGTCAGCACGGCCACGCGCGGCGTCCAGTGGGCCTGCCCCGACTCTGGTCCAAGCCACCACAGCATGAAACTGGACAGTTCCGCCACCAGCCAGTCGCGCTCCCCAAGCGTGGGCGGATGCTCCAGCAGGCTTCCCCCGATGTTGCCGGCCAGATGGGCCCTGCCCCCTTGGCCGTCCAGCAGGTGCGCGATCATGGCGCTGGTGGTGCTCTTGCCCGCGGATCCGGTGACACCGATCACGCGTTGGCGCGGGAGCCCCTCGAGCGCCAGCCGCATCTCGGTGGTCACGGTGGCGCCAGCGGCACGGGCCGAGGCCAGGAAGTGGTCGGACCACGGCCGCTTCACCGCGGGGTTGGCCACCACCAGTTCGGCCTGCCGGAAGTCCTCCACGCGGTGTTCACCCAGCCGCAGGCGCACCCGCCCCGCGCTCACGAGCGGATCGAGCGCCTCGATCGAGGCCTGAAGCCGTCCGGCCTGCGCGGTATCGGTCACCAGGATCTCGCTCGCACCGTGGGCCGCCAGCCAGCGTGTGACGCCCAGACCGCCCCCGAAGGCCCCCAGCCCCATGACGAGGCATCGGCGACCGGCCACCAGGGATCGTGTGTTCATCGCGACGGCGTGATCGAGGCCACGGCCACGCGAGACTGGCCGGTGGCGAGCAGATCCTCGGCGTAGTTGGTGGCGGCCTTGCGTTCGGTGATCGGCCCCTGCGCATCGCCGCGAAGGAACTGCCGGATCAGCCGATCGTTCTCGCTCAAGCTTGCCGTTTCCGACTCCGGAAGCTTGCGCAGCCGGTCAAAGGCCTCGCGGGTATCCACGCGCAGGGCCCGGCCCTTGTCCAGCATCACCATGCGATCCGCGATGGTGAAGGCACTGTCCATCTCGTGGGTCACCACCACGCTGGTCACGCCAAGCTTGCGGGTGAGGTCCAGGATCAGCTGGTCGATCTCGGCACTGGTCACCGGGTCCAGCCCGGCGCTGGGCTCGTCGTAGAACAGGATCTTGGGATCCAGCGCCAGGGCCCGTGCCAGGCCCGCGCGCTTCTTCATGCCGCCGCTGATCTCGCTGGGGAACTTCTCGGCATGCTCGCGCAGGCCCACCAGCTCCAGCTTGATCTTGACCATGATCTCGATGGTGTTGGCGTCCAGGTCCGTGTGCTCGCGCAGCGGAAGGGCCACGTTCTCCGCGATGGTCATGCTGTTGAACAGCGCGCCGGACTGGAAGAGGATGCCGAACTTGCACCGGATCCGGTCCATCTCGGATTCGGGCAACTCGGCGATGTCCTCGCCGAAGAGCCGGATGTTTCCGGAGGTCGGCCGCAGGCTGCCGATCAGGTGGCGAAGCAGGGTGCTCTTGCCGCAGCCCGAGCCACCCATGATGACCATGGTTTCGCCTTCCTGCACGTCCAGGTTGATGCCGTTGAGCACGGTCTGCGAGCCGAAACGGCGGACCAGCTCGCGGACCTCGATGGCGGTCGACATGCTCTTCAGCGTAGCGGTGTGGACGGCGAAGGTGAAGCGGCCGGATCCGGCACCTGCGGCAATTCCGGCGGCGCCGGCTCGCCGGGGGGAAACAGCAGGTCGCCGCGGTCAGGATCGAGCACGCGCAGGCTGCGCCAACGCATGACCACGGAGCCGGACTTCGGGTCGAACCGCTGCAATCCCAGATCCGCCTCCACCCGTTGCCGCTCGAAGACCAGCGTGATCGGAACGCTCACCACCGGATTGCGGCCGGGTTGCTCCAGCGGCGTACGGCGCCGTTCGCTCGCCTGGGCATGGGAGAAGGTGCCGTACCGTGCGGTGAGCTGCTCCGCGAAGGCGGCCAGATCCTCTTCGGACATGGCTGCCGCTGGACCGCTCCAGTGCTTGGGCATGGTCTTGGTGCTGGCCTGCAACAGGGCCTGCATGGGAGGGTTGGGACCCGCCCAGAGGGTGGCCAGGCCGTTGGTCCAGAGCGCCCAGCTCATCACGACCGCCGAGAGGGCCCCAACGGAGATGGCGGCCCACGCCAGGCCACGCCCATGCAAAGTCGCATCGCGGCGGATCTGCCGCAACGCCACGGCCCCCGCGATGCACGCCAGCAGTCCCATGGGTGGACAGCACACCGGCACGGCGAACATGGCCGCCAGCACGCTGGTGCGGCACAGATGCGTGGGAGCGGGGTGATCCGTGGGCACATCCGCTGCGGTGGTCACGGCGTCTCCGGGGTGGGCGGTGCAAGGTGAAGCGGGCGATCGCCGGGAAGATTGACCTCGAGCTCGATCACGCGCACGGCAGGCAGCCATGGGTCCGCGTCCGCAGCATCGCCGGGGACCCATTGCACTCGAGCGGAGCCCGAGCACTCGCCACGCTCCAGCCGCAGGATCAGGGCCATGGTCATGGTTGGTGCCAGCGGCGATCCCGAGATCTCCGGGCTGATGAGCGTGACCGAGTCCCAGGTTCCCATCGACTCCCGGAGTTGCCGGGCGAACGCCTGCACCTGGGCTTCGGTGGGGGCAGGCAGGGCAGCGACCAGGCCAGGCGAACTGGATTCGATCACCGCCCGGACATGGTCACCCGTGCAGGCCGCGGTGATCGCGGCGACGGTCCGTCGTTCCATCGACGGAAGCAGCCAGTGGCTCGCCAGTTGCCACACCGTCAGTTGCACGACCAGGGAGAGTGCGGTGAGCAGCCAGGCTGTCCGGGCCAGTCGTGATCGCTGGCCCAAGGCCGCGGCCCGCCGCCACGAGACGTAGCCCAGCACGCCCGAGAGCACCCCCAACACCGGGGCGCAGGAGATCAGGGCCAGAGCCCCGCTGATCACGCCCCAGATGCCGGCCCAGTCGCTGCGGCGCGCCGAGGCGGGGGTGCGGTGGCTCGGGGCAGGCATGGGACCGCGAGCATAGTGAGCGGCGGGCGCGCGAAAAGGCCGTTGCGCCTTGAGGGACGCAACGGCCTGAAGAGTGTGGAAATGGGAGGCCGAAACTCAGGCCTTGCGACGGCGGCTGATCAGGCCGGCGACGCCGAGCACGGACAGTGCCGCGGGAGCGGGCACATTGGCGAACGTCAGCGACTGGTCCACGCGGAAGTCCGCACTGGTGGAGCCGCTGCGGGTCACGCCGTCGCTGACCACCGTCATGGCGAACTTGAGGGCCATGGTGAAGGAGTCAGCCTCGACGCCCGTGATGTCGATGGTGAACCGGCCGATCATGAAGTGGTTGTCCAGGCTCTGACCCGCCGCGATGCCATTGCCCGAGATGTTGCTCGTGGCCTTGGCGGTGTTGATCGGACCGCTCTGACCATTGTAGTTGCCAAAGCTCGCGAAGGGGTTGGTGGCAGGGTTGGCGCCAGCGGAGGGGAACCAGCCAGCACCGTTGCCCGTGGGGG
>JBJOGW010000001.1:0-34153 GCA_046048055.1 Planctomycetota bacterium | reverse complement strand
ACAAGAAGGGCGAGAGCAAGGTGCTTCCCGCGTGCACCCTGCCGCTGACCGGGGTCGGTTGCGTGGACCTGCTCATCACCGACCTGTGCGTGATGGCGTTCGACCGCGCCAAGGGACGCTTTCGGCTGACCGAACTGGCCCCGGGCGTGACCGCCGACGAGGTGAAGGCGAAGACGCCCGCGGAGTTCCTGCAGGACCGGGATCCCGTTCCGATGCCGCTCTGATGCGGGCCACTCAGCCGCAGGGACCGAACAGGATCAGCAGGGAGCCGATGTCGCCGGCATCCACCGTGCCGCTTCCATCGAGGTCGCCCGGGCAGCCAGGCGCACCGCCCGGACAGTCTCCGAAGAGCAGGAGCAGCGAGCCGATGTCACCGGCATCCACCGTGCCGCTGTCATCCAGGTCTCCGCGGCAGACGTACCGGTCGATGGTGACCGCGTAGTTGGCGACCTCAAGACACGGATCCTGGCCGAAGGCGAACAGGCCCCAGTTGGCCCCCGCAGTCTGCGAGAATGAGGCGTTGTTGGTGTAGTAGCCGACCAGTTGGCCCTCGCAGTTGGAGACCTGAAAGCCGAAGTCGCCCTCGTAGGCGTAGTTCTCCAGCCGCACCGACCAGCCGATGTTGTTGAAGTTGCCCTGGGTCTGCACGTTGGGCAGCTCGATGTCCACCTCGATGAACGCCGAACCGAACGGCTCGGTCGGTGGAAGCTCCACCGAGAAGACACGGGTCTCGAACAACGTGGTGCCGGGACCGAACACCAAGCCCGAAGGGTCGCCATCGTTGAACGTGAACACGATGTCGGTGTTGCCCGCGAGCGGAGCGTTGTACACCGCCAGCTTCAAGGTCATTCGACCCAACCCCACGGGGGCCTCGCCCGGCCCCGTGAGCCAGCCGCTGTCGCCATAGATCAGGTTGGCGGTGTTGAAGGGAGTGAAGGGGGTGAAGAAGCCGTTGTTGGCATCGGCCAGGAACACGGTCTCCGCGGAAGCGGCGGCAGCCATCAACGAAGCGGCGAGTGAGGCCTTGAGCATGGTCTTTCTCCTGGATCGGGACTCGGTGACAAGACCAGTCTACCCCCGCCCCGGGACGATTCCAGCCGAATCAAGGCACATTCACGGTCAAACGGACCGCCAACGGGCCCTTGCGGCCCAGGATCAGAGCTCCTTCACGCGGTGCTTCATCTGGGCCTTGAGCCTCATGATGATGCTGGAGTGCATCTGGCTCACCCGGCTCTCGGAGAGGTCGAGCGTGAGCCCGATCTCCTTCATGGTCATCTCCTCGTAGTAGTACAGGATGAGGATGAGCCGCTCCGAGCGGCTGAGCCCCTTGGTCAGCAACTGCTGCACGTCACCGCGGTGCAGGCGGTCGATCGGGCGATCCTGGCGGGCATCCTCGAGCACGTCGACCTCGCGACCCTCGCCGCCGGCATCGGAATCGTTCCACTTGCGGTGCATGCTCACCACGCTCACCGGACGGCTGTCGCGGCTGATCTTGGCGAACTCCTCAGGATCCACGTTCAGGCGGCGTGCCACCTCGGCATCGGTGGGCCGGTGCCCCTCCTCCATCTCGATCGTCTTGCGCACGCGCTCCATCTTGGCCGTGCGGCTGCGGACGAGTCTCGGCACCCAGTCCATGGCACGCAGCTCATCGAAGATGGCGCCACGGATCCTCTGGGCGCAGTAGGTCTCGAACTTCACGCCGCGCTCCGGGTCGAAGGCATCGATCGCGTCCATCAGGCCGAACAGGCCGGCGCTCATCAGATCCTCCACGTCCACCTCGCTCGGAAGCCGCTTGTGCAGCCGCTCGGCGGTGAACTTGACCACGTCGAGGTACCGCTCGATCAGGCGGTTGCGCAAGGCCTGCCGGGACACGCTCTCCGCCGGCAGCCGGCAATAGGCACGCCACGCCGCGTCGATCGCCTCGGGCGTGTCCAGCGGCATGGTCTCGGGAGCCGGCGGGGCCGGCTTGCGAGCGGCGCGCGTCGGCCGCGCCGTGGATTCCACGGGCTTGGATGCGATTCGGGACTGCGGCCGGGCTGCTTTGTGGGCGCTGCGGCTGACGCTTGCTTTGGACATGCGGTCGCTCCTTGACCAACGTCCTGACTGGCAGGCGACGGCGTCGCCTTGGCCCATGCCACGGGCGTCATGCCCGTGATCGAAGGCCACCGAATCCTTGGCGGACCCTCGATCCGGGAAGTGTAACGGCTGCCGCGCGACGTGCAAGCGCGCCGTGCCCGAACACGACCAGATTCGCCAAACCTGCGTGCAAGGGCCCCGTGCGCGCCCGCGCCGGGTCCATCGCGCCGCTCATGCCATCTCGTGGGCCTCGATTCCCTCGAAGCGCACGCGGCAGTCCGGGGGAATCTCGCCACGGGCCAGCACCGTGACGTCGCCCAGCCTGCCTCGCACGGCACTGCTGACCAACTCGCGCATGGGATCAGGCGTGACCACCACCGCTGGCGCGCCGCGATCGAGCAACCGTTTCAGACCAGGAGCCACCTGACGCACGACGGCCTCGGCGAGCGCCGCCTCCGGAACCAGGCTTCGCTCGGTAGCACGTCTGGCGGCGTCGCACTGCATGGCCTCGGCACCCACCCATACGGCCTCGAGTGTTCGCTGGCCCGCATCCCCGTGGCCGAGCAGCCGCTCGCACAGATCCCCCGCCGCCACCCGCCGGGCCTTGCGAAGCGCATCCGACGGATCGCCGGGATCCGAGCCGTGGACGGCCTCGGCGATGCGTTCAAGATCCCGTATCGAGAGGCCCTCCCGCAACAGATCCCGCAACAGGTCGCGGAGCCGTGACAGCGGCCACTCCGGCCCCTCAACCAGTTCGGCCGCCCGCGGTGCCCGTTGCCGCAGTCGGTCCAGCTGTCTGGCCGTCTCCTCCACGCTGAGCAGCTCCCAACCACGGCGCCGGACCACCTCAAGCAGGTGCGACGAAAGCGCCGCGACGGGATCCATGACCGTCATGCCACGCGATTCGGCCATGCACCGCTCCTGCGGGCGAAGCCACACCGCCGGAAGTCCGAACGCGCCCTCGGTGGCCGGTTCGCCAGGCATGCACGGCACGCCACCGGAGGGTTCCACGGCCAGCACACGGTCCAGATGCAGCGTGCCCGCGCCCACCACGGCATCTCGAAGACGAATGCAGTACGCCAGCGGCTGCAGCGAGGCGTCATCGCGCACCCGAACGGCGGGCATCACCAGACCCAGTTCCTGTGCGACGCGATGACGGACGTGTCGCAGCGGTGCCATCAGGCCGCCATCACCTTCACGTGCCAATGCCAGAAGTCCCATGCCCAGGTCGATCGAGATGGGCTCGACCCGCAGCGCCTCCTCCACGCTGGGCGAGCCAGGCTCTGACCGGGACGCATCGGCTTGGCTCGCCCGCCGCACATGGCCCGTCCAGATGGCCGCGGCCCCCACCAGGCCGGCCGCCATGAGCAGGGGCATGGTCGGCAGCGGCGTGAGCGAGAGCCCCGCCAGCATGGCGGTGACCAGCCACAACGCCGAGGGCTGGGCCGTGAGTTGCGCGGGAATCTCCTCGCCGAGCGAGCGACCGCTGGCCGCCTTGGCGCTCACGAGCCCCGCGGCGGTCGCCACCAGGAATGCGGGGATCTGCGTGACCAGGCCGTCACCCACCGCAAGCAGCGCGAAGCACCGAAGCGTGTCCTGCACCGGCCAGCCCTTCTGCAGCACGCCGATCAGGAATCCTCCCACGATGTTCACGCCCACGATCACCATGCCCGCGATGGCATCGCCCCGAACGAAGCGCCCCGCCCCATCCATGGCACCGTGAAAGTCCGCCTCGCGGATCAACTCCTGCCGGCGCTGTTGCGCCTCGGCGGCGTCGATGGCCCCGCTCGCCAGGTCCGCGTCCACGGCCATCTGGCGGCCGGGCAAGGCGTCCAACGCGAAGCGGGCCGACACCTCGCCCATGCGCAGCGATCCGCGGGTGACCACCACGAACTGGACCACCACCAGCATGAAGAACACGCTCAGCCCCACGACCGGGTTGCGAGCTGCCGCCAGCAGGCCGAAGGCCTCGATGATCGAGCCAGCCGCCTCGGCGGCCCCCGCGGGCGCCGCCGCGTCGGTGCCCAGGATCAGCCGGGTGCTGGCCACGTTCAGTCCCAGCCGCAGCAACGTGGTTCCCAGCACCAGCGCCGGAAACACGCTGAAGTCGAGCGGGCGACGCATGCCCGCCGCCGTGGCCAGAACGACGCCACTCAGGGCGAAGTTGATCGCGATCAAGGCGTCCAGGGTCCAGACCGGCAACGGCAGCACCAGCATGGCGACCGCGCCCACGAACATGGCGGGAACCATCCAGTCGAACCACGGTCGGCGGCGCGTCATCGGCCCCTTCTCCATCGGCCAGGCCGCGCGCCGAGCCCGCCGGATTCCTCGCGTGCGTCGGACCGGGCCTCGGCGTGGGTGCGATGCAGGGTGCGGTCGAACTCCCGCATGGCAGCCCGGAGTTGCAGCATGCCCATGGCAAGCATGACCAGCAGGCCTGCCAGCGCCACGGTTCCCACGAAGGACGCGGCAGCCCACAACGCCTGGCCCGGATCCCGCATGGGCAGACCCCGAACCGCCGGCAGCCAGGGCGTCGCCACAAGCGTGCCGGCCGTCACGGCCACCGCCGCCAGCAGCCAGCCGGCGACGACCGCCCGAAACCGGGCGGGCAGCGCGGGGCGCGTCCGCCTTCGCGAATGACCGAGTCGGAGCCAGGACGCCTGCGCCATCCACTGTCCGCCCACGGATGCGGCGAGCAGCAGCGCAGCGGCAACGACCGCTGGAAGGATCACGCTCCACGCCGACGGCCAGCCGGTGTCGGCCGCGGACGCCCCGATCGACGCACGCAACCAGGAACGCGCATGCGACCCAAGCGGTGCCGAAGCCAACGAGAGCAGCGTGAGCGCCAGTAGGCCGCTGATCGCCGACGCCAGCCACGGCGCGCGGGGCCCGCGGCCATCCTGGATGGCGCGCTGGCGGATGGCCTGCGAAGGCGGAACCGGCCGGTCATCGGACAGGGTCAGGCTCAACGCAAGCCTCCCAGCGCTTCGCGCAGCAGGTCTGCCTGCACGACCCAGGCCGCCGCCGAGAGCGACACCAGCATGCCCAGTCCCATGGCCACTCGAACCCCAAACCCGCCTGCCAGCGTGAGCGTGCCGGGCGCCGCTCGAGCCACGGTGCCGCCCAGCACGGTCCCGGCCAGCGTGATCGCCAGCACCGGAAGACAGACGCGCCATCCCACACTCATGGAGGCATCGAGCATCCGCGACCAGCCCTCGGCCCGCAGCAGCCACGGCACGCCATCTCCCGGCGCCGCGGCGGCCAGCACCACGCCCTCGACGCCGCCAACCACCACGAAGGCGGCCACGGCACCCCAACCCAGGATGCGTTCGACCGCGCTGGTCTCGTCGGCCAGCTGCGGGTCATAGTCGGCTGCCAGCGACAGGCCCATCTGCTCACCGGCCA
This sequence comes from Planctomycetota bacterium, assembly GCA_046048055.1. Lineage (GTDB taxonomy): Bacteria > Planctomycetota > Phycisphaerae > Phycisphaerales > SM1A02 > SYAC01. The sequence goes on along the minus strand of JBJOGW010000001.1, from coordinate 28,672 downwards.
CGCGACCGCACCACCTCAGCGCTTCGGCCGCCGCGGCCGCCACGCCGCCGATGCAGAGGCCGGTCGCCAGCTCGAGCGGTGCCCAAGCCCATGGGTCACCCGAAGGCATGGCCGCATTCGCTCCAAGCGGCACCGCGACGCACGCAGCGAGCACGGCCAGGCCCAGCCGGATTCCCGACGGCACCATCAGGAATGCGGGCGCCATCCACATGGCGCCCATCACGCGCAGCATGCCGGGCAGGGCGGGGAGCAGCCACGCCGTCGATGCGGCTGTCTGGCTCATGGCGAACCCCAGCACGTCATGGCAAAGTCCACCATCTTGGCCGACATCCAGCCCATCAGGGCCAGCGCCGCGATCGCCGTGACCAGCAGTCGTGGCGCAAATCCCGCGGCGGCGTCGTGCACGTTGGCCAGCGACTGCAGCAATCCGGCCGCCAGGCCCGACACCACCGCCACCAGCAGCAGCGGCAGCGCCACGACCAGGGCCACCAGCATCGAGCCCTGCATCAGGCCCACCAGGACGCTCTCGCTCACGCGGCACCCCCGGAGCGGATCGCGCTGACCAGGCCTGCCGAGACAAGCGACCACCCGTCGACCGCCACGAACAGCATGAGCTTCAGAGGCAGGCTGACCAGCGTGGGCGGCGTCATGAACAGGCCCAGACTCGCCAGGGTGGCGGCCACCGCCAGATCGATGGCGAGGAACGGCAGAAGGATCCGGAAACCCATCAGGCATGCCACGCGCAACTCGTTCAGCGCGAAGGCGGGCACCAGCGTGGCCGTGCCGACGGCGGCGCGGGGCGGCAACGCGTCGGGATCGACGGCCTGGCCCTGGGCCTTCATGACGGCGGCCAGCGTGGCGCCCCCGCCCGTGACCTGGAGCTGGGTGAACATGAAGTCTCGCAGCGGCTGCTCAGCCCCCTGCCAGGCCGCGACCGGCTCGCTGGCCTGCCCCGTGGCCAAGGCGCGCAAGCCCCCTTCCCAGCTGGCCTGAAGCGTGGGCCCCATGGCCGCCAGCGTCAGCACCGCCGCCAGCCCCGTCAGCACCAGATTGCCCGGAAGCGAGCCCAGGCCCAGCCCCTGCCGCAGGATCCCAAGCGTGAGAAGGATCCGCGGAAAGGCGGTGCAGAGCATGAGCACCGCCGGGATCACCGCCAGCCCCACCGCCGTGGCGGCCCATCCCGCCGCCTGCGTCAGCGCATCGGGTGGAATCGACTGGCTCACCCGACAAGCCTCCGCAAGGTGCCGCGCGCGTCGGCCGCGTCATGAGCGGCGAACTCGCCCAGCCGCTGGAAGCCCTGCGGTCCATCGCCAATCAGCAGCAGGCGATCGCCTGCCCGCACCAGGCTCAGCGATCGACCCTTGCCCATGGCCAGCCGCTCGACCACCTGAAGTTCGCATCCGCCATGGGTCCGGCCGCGGCTTCGCCTTCGCCATGCCATCAGCGCGGCCACGACGCAGGCCACGACCACCATCACCGGAATCCACGTGGTGGCTGCCGGCATCGTCCCACCGGACTGCGGCCGCGGGATGGGGAGTGACTCCGTGTCGGCCACGGCGCATGGAACCACGGCCACCGCAATCGCGGCGGAGCATGACAGAGAGAGCCTTTGGGGCGATCGCCGATCCATGGCAGGGCCCTGCTTCTCGCCCAGCCTCCGTGCCGGGTCGACCGGAATGCTCCGGCCCTTGTTCATCGGCCCAAGACCCCGGCGAACACCAATTCCCGCACCCGCGACAGGCCCGGATTGCGGCCGGATCCACCTGCAAACGGCTACCATGCGGATCCGTGACGGTCCTGCGCTCAGTCATCATGGCTCTGGCGATGCTGGGAACCCTGCCGGCGGCGGCGCAGACCGAATACACGCTGGATGACTTCGACCGCTGGACGCCGGTGCAAGGCAGCAAGGCCACCGAACCCATGCTGCAGCAGGCTCAGGTGGCGCTGGCCAACGACGAGCCGCAGCGGGCCATGGCCCTTGCGGACGCCTTCATGGAGCAGAATCCGCTCAGCACCGCCCGGTCCGAGGCCCTGCTCATCAAGGGGGACGCCCTGCTGGCCATGGACAACGAGTGGCAGGCATTGTTCGCCTACGAGGAGATCGCCCGGCGCTACCCCACCACCTCATCCTTTGTTCCGGCTCTGGAGCGGGAATTCGAGATCGCCAAGGCCTACGCGAACGGGCTCCGCAAGCGGTTTCTTGGAACGTTCCGGCTGGTCGCCGCCGGCGATGACGCGCAGGAGATCCTGATCCGCATCCAGGAGCGGCTGCCGGGCAGCGAGCTGGCCGAGAAGGCCGGCATGGAACTGGCGGACTATTACTTCCGCATCCGGGACATGCCGCTGGCGGCCGACGCCTACGACCTGTTCGTGCAGAACTATCCGCGGTCCCGGCAGGTGGTGAAGGCACGCCTTCGGCTGATCTACAGTTACTACGCCCAGTTCAAGGGACCCGAGTTCGAGGGCACCGGACTGGAAGAAGCCGCCACAAGCCTTCGACAACTGCAGGCCGACGAGCCGGCCGTGGCCCAGAAGATCGGCGCCGACGCGCTGCTGGTGCGCATCTACGAGAGCGAGGCGGCTCGACTGAAGAGCCAGGCCGACTGGTACATGACCATGAACGACTGGATCGCCGCGGAGTTGAGCATCCGCGCGCTGGTGAAGCGTTACCCCAACTCGATCGCCGCCATCGAGGCGCTGCGTGAGGTGCCGCAGGTGCTGGCCCGCATGCCCGCCGTGCTGGTGAAGGAGTGCCCGGACTACGCGTCCCTGCGGCGATCGATCGTGGGCGTGGAGTCCGAGACGGTGCCCGAGGGCGTGCAGGCCCGGCCGCTGGAGCCCTTGCCGGCCGAGGCGCAGTTGCAGCCGCAGGCTCCAGTGCCCGGTGCCGTGGAGCCGGACCCCATGGCTCCAGCCGGGCCCGGCAACGTCTCCCCCGGAGGCAGCACGTGATGCGGTCCGTGATGCTGGGCGCGTGCATGCTCGTGGCGGCGTGCGGCGGGGCCAAGGGCTTTCAGGTGGGCACCACGCTGCCCACTCGATATCGCTCGATCGCGGTTCCCATGTTCCAGAACGCCACCTACGATCGTCAGGTTGGCTACCTGCTGACCGAGGCCATCCAGAAGCGGCTGCAGCAGGTCAGTCCCTACGCGATCACGGGCGAGGGAACTGCGGACACGGTGCTCCGCGGCAAGGTGAAGGAAGTCCAGGTGCGGCAACTCAGCCAGAGTCTCGGTACCGGACTGAGCGAGGAAGTGGGTTACACCGTGACCATCGACTGGGAGTGGGTGGACCTGCGGACGGGCAAGCCCATCGTGGCCCTGAACGACTTCGCGGCCAGCGGCATGGTGGTGGCCAGCCGTCCGCAGGCAGAACCGCTGGACCTGGCCAAGTACAGCGCCGTGGAGCAACTGGCCATGGACGTGGTGGCCAACATGCAGGCCGATTGGTGACGTGAACGACCCAAGGACGAATCATGCAGATGCCAAGTGACCATTCCGTGCACACGCCTCCGATGCCCATGGCCAAGCGGACGCCACAGCGATCCGGCCCGCCCCAGCCGCCGGGCCGCGGTGGACCGCCCACGGCGGCCAAGCCGCCTCGCCAGATGATGACCTGGGTCACGCTGGCCTTGCTGGCTGGCCTGATCTACGTGGTGGTCAGCGGCAGCACCACGCGGGGCGTGCCACTGGAGAGTTGGCAGCAGTTCCTTGTTTATGCGAAGGAAGGTCGCGTGGAGGCGGGGTCGGTGCAGCTGCAGACCGACCGGGTGACGGCCGAGCTCAAGCCGGGCACCAAGGGTTTCGCCGATCGCTTCGGCGATCGACCGGTCCCGGTGACCGTTGCGATCGCGCCCACGGCGCATGCCAAGTACATGGAGGACCTGGACGCGGCCGGGGTTCCCTACAAGGTCGACATGGCCACCGGCATGCTCTCGCAGGTGCTCCTCACGGTGCTGCCCACGCTGATCATCCTGGGCATCCTGTGGGTGCTGCTCACGCGGAGCATGCGCGGCGCCGGCGGTGGACCAGGCGGCATGCTGGGCGGCTTTGGCCGCAGCCGACACCGGGTGAGCACCAAGGAGAGCGTGAGCACCACCTTCGCCGACGTGGCCGGCATCGACGAGGCCAAGGAGGAGGTGGCCGAGATCGTGGAGTTCCTGAAGAACCCCAAGCGGTTCCAGAAGCTCGGCGGCCGCATTCCGCGCGGCGTGCTGCTGGAAGGCCCCCCGGGCTGCGGCAAGACGCTGCTGGCCAAGGCCATCGCCGGCGAGGCGGACGTGCCCTTCTTCAGCATCAGCGGCAGCGACTTCGTCGAGATGTTCGTGGGCGTGGGCGCCAGCCGCGTGCGCGACCTGTTCAAGCAGGCCAAGGAGAGCGCGCCGTGCATCATCTTCCTGGACGAGATCGACGCCGTGGGACGGCGCCGAGGCGGCGGGTTCAGCAGCGGCGGTCACGACGAGCGCGAGCAGACCCTCAACGCGATCCTGGTGGAGATGGACGGCTTCGAGGCGAGCGACCAGGTGATCGTGATCGCCGCCACCAACCGCGTGGACGTGCTGGATCCGGCCCTCACGCGCCCCGGCCGTTTCGACCGCGCCGTGGCCGTGCAGCTGCCCGACGTGGCGGGCCGGCGGCAGATCCTGAGCGTGCATGCACGCAAGGTGAAGATGGGCGCCGACGTGGACCTGGAGAAACTGGCCCGCAGCACGCCCATGTTCAGCGGCGCCGACCTGGCCGCCATCATCAACGAGGCCGCGATCCTGGGCACCATGGCCAACAAGGACGCGATCGACATGAACGACCTGGAGGAGGCTCGCGACAAGATCCGCTGGGGCCGGGCCAAGAAGAGCCGCAAGGTGGAACAGCAGGAGCGGATCGCCACCGCCTATCACGAGGCCGGCCATGCCGTGCTGCAGATGCTGCTGCCCGACGCCGATCCGCTCCACAAGGTCACGATCATTCCCCGCGGCCAGGCCATGGGCGTCACCTTCAGCCTGCCCGAGAAGGACCGCTACGGCTACGCCCGCCGCTACCTGCACGCCACCATGCGCGTGCTCTGCGGCGGACGCCTGGCCGAGGAGCGCAAGACCGGCGACGTCTCAAGCGGCGCCTCGATGGACATCAAGATGGTCACCGCCTATGCCCGGGCCATGGTGCTGGAGTGGGGCATGAGCGAGCGGCTGGGCTTCGTGCGCTACGCCGGTGACGACAGCCGCGAGAGCGTCCTGTCCGAGAAGGACTACAGCGACGACACCGCCCGCATGATCGACGAGGAGGTGCGGCGGATGGCCGACGAGGCCTACGCCGACGCTCGCCGCATGGTGGAGGAGCACTGGGAGAAGGTCAGCGCGGTGGCCGAGGCCCTGCTGCGGCTGGAGACGCTGCAGCGCGACGACGTGGACCGGCTGATGCGCGGCGAACTGGTGGAAAAGCCCACCGTGGCGCAGGTGCTGGCGGCCAGGCCCGCGGCCCCGGGCGCCACGGCGGCACGGCCCGCGGAGCCGCCGCCGGAACTCGACGGCGGCGCGGTGCCAAGTCCGGCCTGATCGAGGTCCCGATTGAACCGGATCTGAGCGCCGCGGCCCGGCGAGATCGCGTTGCGACGAAGGGTTCCGCCACTAGATTTCGTGGATGACCGTCCTGGCCTCCCCTGCCGGTCGTCTGCAGGCGCTTCGCCGCGCCACGCACGACAGGCTCTTCGGTGCGGTGCACGGATCCACGCTCATCTACAACACCTGCTGGGAAGACCCAAGGATCGATCGGCGGCTTCTGGGCCTTGGATCGGGCAGCCGGGTGGCCATGATCACCAGCGCCGGGTGCAACGCTCTGGAGTACCTGCTGGACGACCCGGCCGAGGTGCACGCCATCGACGTGAATCCGCTGCAGAACGCGCTTCTGGAGCTGAAGCGGGCCTTCCTGGTCAGCGGCGACCGTGCCGGGCTGGAGGCCTTCTTCGCCCACGGCTCCGACCCGGACCACGAAGCGACCTACGCGCGGGTGCGTCCCCTGCTGCCGGCGGTTGCGCGGTGCGTCTGGGACCGTCGACTGGACTACTTCCGGCCGAGGACCGTGCGCGGAAGCTTCTACTTTCGCGGAGGATCGGGCCTGGCCGCGTGGACGTTCCTGCGAGCGGTGCGGCTGCGACCACGGCTGCGGGAACTGGTGGACGCGCTGCTCGAGGCGCGCTCACTCGCGGAGCAGCGGGCGATCTACGACCGGCTCGAGGGCGGACTGTGGACGCCGATGGTGAGCGGATTGGTCCGGCAGCCCGCCCTGATGGCGCTTCTGGGCGTGCCCCGACCGCAGATCCAGCTGATTCTGGACTCGCATCCCGGCGGCCTGGCGGGATTCGTGCAGGACCGCGTGCGGCACGTGACCACGCAGGTCCCCATGCACGACAACTACTTCTGGCGTGTCTACGTGCACGGACGCTACAGCGAGGCATGCCGTCCGGAGTACCTCCGTGCGGACAACCTGCCTACGCTGTCCGCCCGCGTCCACCGGCTGCACACCCACACCTGCACGGTGGCCCGATTCCTCGAGCGGTCCAGCGGGACCTTCAGCCACTTTGTGCTGCTGGATCACCAGGACTGGCTGGCCGCCCATGACCCTCAGGCCCTGCGCCAGGAGTGGGAGTGGATCCTGGCCCGCAGCCACCGCGGCACCCGGATCCTGCTTCGATCCGCGGGACTGGATCATGGGTTCATCCCACCCGACATCCGCCGGCGGCTGCGCTGGCGACCCGACCTGACCGAGTCGCTGCATCCGACCGACCGCGTGGGAACCTACGGCAGCACCCACCTGGCGGAAGTGCCGTGAGCGACGCCGCGCGACTGCGGCGGTACTACCGGCTGCATGCCCGCATCTACGACCGAACGCGCTGGGCGTTCCTGTTCGGCCGTCATGGATTGCCTGCGGCTCTCCCGCATGATCTTCGACCCGGACACGTGCTCGAGGTGGGCTGCGGCACAGGTACCGTGCTGGCCGGCCTGGCCAGGGCATTCCCCGGGGCCAGGCTCGAGGGACTGGATCTGTCGACCGAGATGCTGGACGTGGCGCAACGGCGCCTGGCTCCCCTGGGCAACCGGGTGCGACTCAGGCAACACCGCTTCGGCGATCCCGATCCGGCGCAGGAGCCGCCCGATCTGGTGGTGTTCTCCTACGCACTGAGCATGTTCGGATCCGCGGCGCCTGCGGCCATCCAGCACGCCGCCTCGTTGCTGCCGGTGCAGGGCTGCCTGGCCGTGGTGGACTTCCACGACACGCCGATGCCGTGGTTCGCTCGTTGGATGGGCCTGAACCACGTGCGCATGGAGGGACACCTGCTGCCCGAACTTCGACGGTCGTTTCATCCGGTGACCGAGCGCATGCACCGGGCGTACCTGGGGCTCTGGCGATGGTTCACCTGGGTGGGACGGCCAGAGCCTCAGGCTGTCCGGAACCGCTGCACCTGGGATTCCAGTTCGCGGGCGGCGGACTCCAGCTCCGTGCTGGCCGCCAGGAACGCCTGAACCGCGGCGGCCGTGCTGCGGGCACCGTGCGTCAGCTGGCCCATGGCCTCGGCGATCTGCCGGGATCCCTCCGACTGCGCATGCATGCCGGTGGCCACCTGGCCGAATCCATCCTGCAATCGCTCCACGCTGCCGATGATGCCGCCAAGCTCGCCCGAGAGCCGCTCGCTCACGTCGAGACCCTGGTCGAGCGCCTGGCGAAAGCCGTGCATCTGCCGCTCACCGCAGGCCACCGACTCCTGCACCTCCTTCACCGTGCGCGTGATGTCCTCCACCGCCTCGGAGACCCGGTCGGCCAGTCGGTTGATCTCGCGAGCCACCGCCTGAAAGCCGGCGCCGAACTGCCCAGCCTTCTCGGCCTCGATGGCCGCGTTGACGGAGAGCAGGTTGGTCTGCGAGGCCACCTTCACGATGGTCTCGGCCACGCCGCCGATGCTCTCGGATCGCGAGCGGATGTCCCGCAGGGCCGCGGCCACGTCCTGGCTGGCGTTGCGAAGGGCGTGCATGGACTGTCCCATGCGTTCCAGGCCGCCGCGCCCGCTCTGGGCCATGCGGGCCGCCGAGGTGGCGTCGCCGGCGATGGCCTCCATGCGCATGGCCAGTTCGCGGCCCGTGGCGGTGATCTGGTTCACGGCGGCGGCGATCTGCGCGGCACTGGCACCAAAGCCATGGGCCACCGCATCCTGCTCGGACGCGTTGGTTCGAACGCGGCCTCCCACCTCGAGCAGCCGCCGCGACAGTTCGCGGATGGAGCCTGTGCTGGATTGCAGGTTGGCGGTCATGGTGCGGATGGCGTCGAGCAGGCGACCCAACTCGGCGGTGGCCCGATCCGAGGGCGGTCGCGTGAGATCGCCATCGGCCACCCGCTCCGCCGCCTCGCTCGCGACCTCGATGGGGCCCGCAAGCCGGCGTGCCCACATCGCCGCCAGCACGGCCACCGGAACGGCTGCGGCCAGTCCCGTGCCCACCATCACCAGGGTGGCGTCGCGGGCTCCCTGCCGAACCTCGGACTCGTCGATCTGCATCGCCATGGCCCATCGCAGCACCGGGTCGTAGTTCCAGGCCGCAAGTACTCGTTCTCCGCGATCATCCTGCACAAGTCCGGACCCGGAGCGGCCCTGCAACGCTGCCTGCAGCTCGGCAAGCCGCGGCGATCCCGCACGAACCCCGTCCGAGATCTCGATCGCCTGGCGGGAGCGGCTGGGCTTGAGCAGCATCACGCGGTCGCCCACCTGCACGGCCGCGAGGGTGCAACCCGTGCGGCCCAGCGCTTCGGCATCGCGAAACACCGCGAAGAGTGCCGGCTGCGGCACCTGACCGGCCAGGAAGCCGGCACAGCGCGCCCCGTCCATGAGCGGTGTCACCGCCCAGACCTGCAGCGGTCCGCCATCGACCGACCAGGGGGCCGTGAACTCCGGCTGCAGCAGTAGCCCCGCCCTGCTGATCGACTCGCGAAGCGGACCGGTGGGCAGCGAAGGCTGATCCAGCCCCCTGCCCGCCACCGCCGTGCCCTGACTGTCCCAAGCCACCACGCCATCCGTCGACAGCAGCAGCATGCGGTCCATGCCCAGGCTGCGACGGGCGCCCTGCAGCGCATCGCCGATCGTTGGCAAGTCGTCGGTCCCTGCCCCGGACCCGGACTGCTGGCCCAGCCGTTGCTCCAGCCGACGCACGGCCGTTCGCACGGCGTCGGTCCGCGAGAGGTCGCGCAGGTCGGAGAGCCATGAGGACGCCAGCGTCGACAGGCGCTCCTCCTTCTGCTCCGCCAGCACGCGCAGCGTGTTGAGCATGGACCGGAAGGCGGCATCGCGCTGGATCGGCCAGGCCATCAGCACGGTGGCGGCGAGCGGGAGCACCACCACCAGCAGCGCGCCGGTGACCAGGCGCGTGCGAATCGATCGACCGGCCAGCCATCCGTTCATGGCGTTCCCCCGATCGGCGGGGGCGAAGGCGGCGTCGCGCCGTCGGGGCTGGACCATCGTCCGCCCCAGTGCGCGTGCAGGTCCGCAAGCGCCTGGTTCCACGCGGCGCGCGACCGCCACGACGGGTAGGGCTCCGGGCGGACCGCATGCCCCGAGTCCCACACCACCTCGAACTCGCCATCCGACCGTGCCCGGCCGATCACCACGCGTTGCCAGAGGTGCTGGGTGTCGGCGCAGATCACGCTCACGCCACCGGGTCCCTCGAGCGACTGGTCCGCCAGCGCCAACCGCACGGCATCGGTCTCGAAACGGCCGCATCGCTCGGCCGCCTGAGCCCAGTGCAGCACCGCCTCGTACCCGGCCAGCACCGGGTCGCTCACGATGGATGTCGGTCCGTGCCGCGCACGAAACGCCCGAACGAACTCCTGGTTGCGGTCATTGGCGTCGGACTGGAAGCTGGTCCACGCCGCGTAGTCCCCCGCCATCAGCTCCGGGCCGATCGCGGCCACCTCGGGCTCGGCCACGCTGAAGGAGATGGTGGGCACGCGATCGGGCGTGAGACCTTGGGCGCGCAGCGCACGAAACAGGCCGACGTTGCCCTCGCCATTGACCAGGTTCAGGATGGCGTCGGGCCGGGCCGCCGCGATCAGCCGGGCACCCTCTCGGAAGTCCGGGTTCTGAAGCGGCTGAAACACCTCGGCCACGATCTGGCCACCATGGGCCTGGATCAGGTCCCGGAGCACCCAACTGGCCACGCGCGGAAAGACGTAGTCGCTGCCCACCACCGCAAACCGCCGCTTGCCCTGCGACTGCAGCCACCGGACGGCCGGCACGATCTGCTGGTTCGGCGCGGCCCCGAGGTAGATCACGTTGGGGGACTGCTCCAGTCCCTCGTACTGCACCGGGTAGAAGAGCAGCACGCCCTTCCGCTCGAGGATGGGGACCACCGTGCGCCGGCTGGCGCTGGTCCAGCACCCGAACACCGCCACGACCCCGTCCTCCTCGATCAATCGCTGCGCCTCGCGGGCGAAGACGGCCGGATCGCTCGCGCCGTCGCGCACCACCGGCTCCACGCGGTGACCCAGCACGCCACCCGAGGCGTTCAGCCGGTCGATGGCCATCTGCACCCCCTGCACCACCGGCGTCTCGCTGGCGGCCATGGGCCCGGTGAGCGAGTGCAGGATGCCCACGCGCACCACCGGACGCGAGCGCGGCCAGACCCAGAGCAGCGTCGCCGCCAGAGCCGTGATCGCCAGCAGCCACATCCATGCCCGCATGCTCGGGGAAAGTAGCAGGCGCTCCCGCAGGGCGGCGGAGGGTCAGACCAGCAGCGTGGCCGGATTCTCGAGCAGACCCTTGAGTTCCTGCAGCCACCGGGCGGCCATGGCGCCGTCGATCACGCGGTGATCGCTCGAGAGCGTGGCGGTCATCTCGAAGCCGATGGTCAGCTCGTCGTTGCGGACCACAGGCTGCTTGAGGGCGGCACCGCAGGCCAGAATGGCGCTGTTGGGCGGGTTGATGATGGCCGTGAAGTGCTCCACGCCGAACATGCCCAGGTTGCTCACCGTGAAGGTGCTGTCGGCCATGTCCTCGGCCGAGAGGCCTCGGGTGCGGGCCTTCTCGCTCAGGGCCCGGGTCTCGGCGCTGATCGCCCTCAGACTCTTTCGGTCGGCGTCACGGATGACCGCCACAACCAGGCCCCCGCCCTTGCTCTCGTCCAGCGCCACCGCCACGCCCACGTTCACCTGACGGTGCAGCGCGATGGCGTCGCCGGCCCAGCTGGCATTCACGTAGGGATGACGGGCCATGGCCAGGGCGCAGCCACGCACGATGAAGTCGTTCACGCTGAGCTTGATGCCGGTCTCGGCCAGCTCGCGGTTGAGCTGCTCGCGCAGGGCCACCAGACGGTCCAGCTCGAATCGCATGCTCACCTGATAGTGCGGGATGGTGGTCTTGCTCTCGACAAGGCGGCGGGCGATGGTCTGCCGCATGCCGCTCACCGCCACGCGCTCGCTCTCCAGGCCGGCCACCACCAGGCCACCTGGGCCACGCGACGCCGGCGAGACCGGCACCGCAAGCGCCTGGGCCGAGGGCGCGGCGGCGGCTGGCGCGGTCTCGCGACGGGAGCCAGCGTTCTCCATGGCCGTCTGCACGTCACGCTTGATGATGCGCCCGCCCGGACCGCTGCCCTGGAGCGAAGCGAGCGGAATGCCGGCCTCCTCAGCCATGCGACGAGCCACCGGGCTCACCCGGACGCGGGTGCCGCCCACCGAGATGGTCTCGTCCTCCTCGCCGGACGGAGTCGCCCGGGCCGCCGGCGACGCGGCCGAGGACGTTGCAGAGGCCGACACCTTGGGAGCGGCCGCCCCACTGCCAGTCGCCGCCGCGGCGAGATCCTCACCCTCCTCGGCGATCACGGCGATCTGCGTGCCCACCTTCACGCTCTGTCCCGCGGGCACCAGCAGCTTGGCGATGCGGCCGTCGTCGAACACGGGCATCTCCATGGTGGCCTTGTCGGTCTCGATGTCGGCGACCACCTGGCCGCTGGTCACCTCGTCGCCTTCCTTCACGTTCCAGCGAACGATGGTCCCCGCCTCCATGGTGTCGGAGAGTCGGGGCATGGTCACGGAGATGGGCATGGGCGGCTTCCTTGCGGCTCAGGCGTTGTAGGTGGCGGCGCGGACGGCCTCGCAGATCTTGCGGGCGTTGGGCAGGTACTCCTGCTCCAGGTTGTACGCGTAGGGCGCGGGCACGTCGGCGGTGTGCACGCGGTGCACGAAGTTGTCCAGGTCGTCGAAGCAGTGCTTGTGCACCTGGGCGGCCAGCTCGCTGCCCGGGCTGCCGAAGCTCCAGCTCTGGTCCACCACCACGCAGGTGCTGGTCTTGCGCACGCTGCGGACCACGCTGCCGATGTCGAGCGGCCGGATGGTCCGCAGGTCGATCACCTCGCAGTCGATGCCGTCCTTCGCCAGCGTCTCGGCGGCCTCCAGGGCAAAGTGCACCGGTCGACCCCAGGTGGCGATGGTGCAATCGGCGCCGGCCCGACGGATGCGGGCCTGGCCAAAGGGCACCAGGATCTCCTCGCCCTCGGGCACGTGGCCCTTCATCCCCAGCATGCGTTCGCTCTCGAGGAAGAAGACCGGGTCATCGTCGCGGATGGCAGTCTTGAGCAGGCCCTTCGCGTCATCGGGCGTGGCGGGAATGGCCATCTTCAGGCCCGGCACGTTGCTGAACATGCCCTCGACGCACCAGCTGTGCGTGCTGCCCAGCTGGCCGCCGGCACCATCGTTGCCGCGGAAGACGATGGGGCAGCCGAACTGGCCGCCGCTCATGTAGAGCATCTTGGGGGCGTTGTTCAGGATGGGGTCGGCCGCCACCAGGCTGAACGACCAGCTCATGAACTCCACGATGGGACGCAGCCCCTGCATGGCCGCACCGATGGCAAGCCCGGCGAAGCCGCTCTCGCTGATGGGCGTGTCGATGATGCGCCGGGCGCCGAACTCGTCCAGCATGCCCTTGCTCACCTTGTAGGCGCCGTTGTACTCGGCCACCTCCTCGCCCAGCAGGAAGACGCGCTGGTCTCGGCGCATCTCCTCGCTCATGGCCTCGCGCAGGGCATCACGAAACTCCAGCTCTCGCACGGCGGTCACAGCACCTCTCCCTTCGGGTCGATGGCCCGGAAACCGGGCGTGTTGGCCGCGCCGCCGGTGAAGGCCGGCTGCGTGGAGCCGGGGTACGGGCCCCAGGGCTCCATGTAGACGTCGGTGTGCAGTTCCTCCAGGCCCGGCACCGGGCTGGCATCGGCGAAGGCCACGCTGTCACGCGCCTCGGCCTTCACCGCCTTGAGCATCTCCTTGGCCTCGTCCGCGGCGATCATGCCGCGGTCGAGCATGAACCGCTCGAGCGTTCCGATGGGATCGCCCGCCTCCCAGGCCTCCTCCTCGTCGCGCGTGCGGTACTTGCGAGGATCGCTCATGCTGTGGCCCTTGTAGCGGTAGCACCGCATGTCCACGAACCACGGACGGCTCCTGGCCCGCGCGTCGTCGATCACGTGCTTCATGCCCCAGTAGGTCTCGAGCACGTCCATGCCGTCCACCACCGCCGCGTCCATGCCGTAACCCACGGCCTTGGACTTGAGGTCGTGTCCCATGGTGGTGCCGCGGTGGATGCTGGTGCCCATGCTGTAGCCGTTGTTCTCCACCACGAACACCACCGGCAGGTCCATCAGGCCCGCCAGGTTCATGGCCTCGTGCAGGGCACCCTGGTTGAGGGCGCCATCACCCAGGAAGCAGAGGGTGACGCGGCTGTTCTTGCCGCCGTGCATCACCTCGTCCTGGTACTTGGTGGCAAAGGCCAGCCCGGCCCCCAGTGGCGTCTGGGCGCCAACGATGCCGTGACCGCCGAACATGTTGTTGGGCTTGTCGAACATGTGCATGCTGCCGCCCTTGCCCTTGGCGCAGCCGTCGATGCGTCCGAACATCTCCGCCATGCACGCCCTGGCGGTCATGCCCCGGGCCAGCGCATGGCCATGGTCACGGTAGGCGGTGACCAGCGGGTCCTCGGGCTTCATGGCGGCCACGCAGCCCACGGCCACCGCTTCCTGACCGATGTAGACATGGCAGAACCCGCCGATCTTCTTGTCCTGGTACGCCTGCATGCAGCGCACCTCGAACTCTCGGATCAGCATCATGTCGCGGAGCCACTTTCGGAGGGTGGCGGCGGGAGGCACCGGACGGTCGGCGGCCACGCTGGGCGGGGCCTCGCCTCGGTGCACGTCGAAGAGGCGTCTTGAGTCGGTGGTTGGCGTGGACATGGGTTGATGGCCGGATGCCCTTCACGGCGATCGGCGCAGCCCTTGGTTATAGGGGCAAAGCCATCCGCAAGCAACGGCTTGAAACCACGGCGTGACTCCCCCGCGGCCGGGTCGACCGTCAGGGGGTTCCCACCGCTGGCGAGGGCCTTGCCGGAACCTCAGCCACCGCGGTGGCCGGTGCCGTGCCGAGGAGTCGGGCCCTCAGGGCCAGCAGGGCGGTCTCGAGTTGGGGGTCGGCTCCACTCTCGAGGATCTCCTCGGGATCCGCCGGCTCGCCCTGACCATCCTGGGGCAGCGTGTCCACGCGCACCCGAAGGTCCGCCAGGCGTTCCAACTGGTCCGGCGTCATGCGGACCTCCAGGTCCGGCCGCACGCCCCAGTCGCTGCCGCCGGGCGTCTTGTGCACAAGCCGCCCCTTGGCTGCGCCGTTCTCGGGCGGAAGCACGTAGTGCTGGGTGGTCACCTTCATGGCCGCCTCGCGACCTCGATCGCGCAGCGGGGAGACCTCCTGCACGCTGCCCTTGCCAAAGCTGCGTTCGCCCACCACCACGGCCCGGTCGTAGGCCTGCAGGCAACCACTCAGGATCTCGCTGGCGCTGGCCGAACTCTGGTTCACCAGCACCACCACGGGAATGTCCTTGAGCATGGCCCGGTTGGGCTCGGCGCGACGGCTGCTGGTGGTCTCGCCAAAGCGGTTCTGCGTGCTCACCAGCTCACCCTCGGGCACCCAGAGGTTGCAGAAGTCGGTGGCGCTGGTGAGCAGGCCACCGGGATTCCCGCGCACGTCGAGCACCAGTCCCGCAAGCGTGCGCTCCCGCTGCATCTGGCCCACCGCCCGCAGGAAGTCATCGAAGGAGTCCTCGTTGAAGCTGGTCAGCTTCACGTAGCCGATGCCCGCTTCAGGATCGATGAACCAGTCCCAGGTGGGCTGGCCGCGGTCCGTGAGCCCGGTCTTGCGCCAGCCGTTCACCGACCGCATCTTGATGCTCTCGCGGGTGAGCGGCAGTTCCATCGGCGTCTCGCTGCCCTCTCGACGCAGCGTGAGCGTGACCACCTCGCCCTCGGGACCCGTGATCAGGTCCACCGCCCTGTTGAGCGACCAGCCCGTGGTGCTCTGGCCGTCCACCGCCACGATGCGGTCACCGGGCTTGATGCCGGCCCGGGCCGCGGGCGAACCCTCGAGCGGGTTGATGATCTCGATGTCGCGCTTCTCGTCGTGCCGGATCAGGATGCCCACCCCCACGAAGTTGCCCTCGACCTGCTGGCGGAAGCGACGCAGCCGCTCAGGCCAGATGATCTCCGAGTACGGATCCTCGAATCGCCGCGAGAGCACGCCGGTGGCCCCGTCACCGAACTCGTGCAGCAGGGCCGACTCCGGAATCCGCACAGTGTCCTCGTTGGCCTTGAGCAACGCGGCCATGACCTCGCGATACAGGACGGTGTTGGCCTTGTCCTGCGGCACCTCGTCCACGCGTGAACGCGCGGCCCGAAGCGCGGCGAGCCAGGCACTGCGCACGGGCTCGTCGGCCAGCCTCGGGAAGGACTCCTGGCACTCCGGCGTGGACGCCAGCAGCAGCAGCTGGTCGATGCCTCCCTCGAGCAACGGCTTCCATCCGCCGTTCTCGATGTGCTCGGTGGCCGCCTTGCGAAGTCCCTCGCGCAGCATGTACGGCGTGATGCCCTGGTACTGCTCCTTCCAGTCCTCGGCCGACGCCGGGTTGAACTCGGGGAACGGGCGATCCGGATCCTCCTCAGGCAGGTCATCCGCGTCGTTCAGTCGCGCCTTGAGACGTGCGCGGGCCTTGGCCCGGTCCTGCTCGGTCTGGTTGGCCTTGAATCGCTCGTTCTGCATGCGACGAAGCTCGTGCAGCCGCCGCGGCGCGTACGCGGCCATCAGCGTCACCCGACGACCCATCTGGTCCAGTTGATCATCGAGTTGCTCGAACCTGGAGGCGTCGGAGGTGTCCTCGCGAAGCGCCCGGAGCCGGAAGAGCATCTCCTGCGCCAGCAACCAGTCACCCTCGGCCTCGGCCCGGGCCCGCACGGACTCGGCCTTCGCTTCCATGTCGCGCAACGACGGCTCCTGCAACTCCTGGTTCCATGCGGCGGCGTCCAGCAGGAACTTGAGATTGGCCGCGGCCACCAGGGCCCGGGTGATCTTGTCGGCGGCCAGTTCGTCCCGGATCTCCTGCCGATGTCGCACGATCGCCTCGTCTCGAGCCTTGGCCGCCTCGGCCATGTTGCGATGGCGCTGCGCCACGGCATCACGAAGGCCCTGAAGCGAGGCACCCTCACCTGGCGGCAGGGCCTGCATCGCCCGCTCGAAGGCTGGAGCATCTCCCTGACGAGCCGCGTTCCATGCTTCATCGCTCCAACTGACCACATCGGCTCGGCTGGCGGGCGCGAGCACCAGAAGCGACAGGAACAGGAGTGCCAGGAGGCGTCGGGCAGATCGGGGTTGGATCATCGGTGTTCTCGTTCCTTCTATACTTCCTTACGGTTCGACCGTTTCCATTATGAGTCAAGGCGATCGAGCGTGATTCCGCCCTCCCAGCCCTCCACGCCGATACCCGAACCCCGCCCGTTTGAAAGGCTTGCAACGATCGGCTCGGATCTGCCCCGGGCTTGCTGGATTTGGCTGATCTGGGGGGTGGGAGCCGGACTCTGGCCCGTTGTGGGCGCTCCACTGGCCCTGATCGCGGCCATGGGAGCCTGGTGGCGCGTGCTGGCGTTGCGGTCAGCACGGCTGGCGGCGGGATCCGCCGGCTTGTCGCTGTGGAGTCGAATCTGGGCCTGGCTGGCGTTGGGGTCCGCGGTGGTCGGCTCCGTCACGGCGGTCGAGTGGTGCGCGGCCGGCATCGGTGTGCCGTGGCGTCCCAGCCCTGGCTTGGCGAACGCGTGCCGGCTGCTGGTTCCGCTTGAGATGCTCGTGGCCGCCGCGTGGGTGGGCACCGAGGCATCGGAGCGACGCAGCGGCTGGGCGCTGGTGCTGCTGGTGCTCGCCGCCGCGGCCGGACTGACCAGCGGTGGCGTGCAGGTGGTCGACGCGATCGACGCCGAGGCGCTGGCGGGGTCGCGGCTTGTGCTGGTGTTCACGCGAGCGGTGATGCTGGGCGGCGCCGCGGTGGCCGTGCTGCTGCTGGCCGATCTGGTGAGCCGGCTCATGCAGGCGCTGGCCCACGAGGCGTTCGACCGGGAGCTCGGGCCCTCAGGCTCGCGGATGCCCTGAGGCGAAGGCCTGCTCGGCCAGGTCGATGGCTCGCCCCAGCGCCGCGGCCTTGTGCAGCGTCTCGCGGAACTCCGATGCCGGATCGCTGTCGAGCACCACGCCGGCGCCAGCCTGCAGGTGCACGGTCCACGGCGGCGCGGCGCCGCCTGAGGTCGGCACCACCATGGTTCGCAGCGCGATCGCCATGTCCATGTCACCGTCGAAACCGGCCACACCGATGGCACCCGCATACGGGCCGCGCCGCACGGGCTCGAGCCGGTCGATGATCTGGATGGCCCGGATCTTGGGGGCGCCCGACACGGTGCCCACCGGCAGCGTGGCCTGCAGGGCGTCCCACGCGTCCATCCCCTCGGCAAGCGTGCCCGTGAGCGTGCTGGAGAGATGCATCACATGGCTGTACCGCTCCACGTCCATGCAGCGTTCCACCTGCACCGAGCCTGCTCGGCAGACCCGGCCAAGGTCGTTGCGACCCAGATCCACGAGCATGGCGTGCTCGGCACGCTCCTTGGGATCGGCCAGCAGCTGGGCCGCAAGGTCGGCATCCGCTTGCGGGGTGGCGCCGCGTGGCCGCGTGCCGGCGAGCGGACGGTTGGTCACCGTGCGGCCGCGCACACGGCAGGCGATCTCGGGACTGCTGGCCACCAGAATGCAGCCGGGTGCCTGCAGGTAGACCTGGTAGGGGCTGGGATTCACGATGCGCAGGGCCCGGTAGATCTCGAAGGGATCCACGCGGGTCTGCCGCTCCAGGCGCTGTGACAGCACGATCTGGAACGCGTCCCCGGCGCGGATGGCCTCGATGGCCTCCCGGACCGCGGCCTCGAATCCAGCCTGGCCGAGGGTTCCGGTGCTGGGCGGGGCGGGCGACGCGGCCGCGTCCAGCCGGAGTTCGCCGGTGGGCAGCGGCTCGGCACGCCCGAGCATCAGGTGCACCATCGCATCGATGGCGGCATCGGCGGCCTGCCGCGCCGAGGTCTCGCTGGCGTGGTCCTGAAGCGGCTCACTGGCCACCAGATCCACCACCTGCCGCGCGTGATCGAACACCGCCACGCTGCGATAGAGGCCGAGGTGCATGTCCGGCAGGCCGCGATCATCGCGCGGGGCGCGCTCGAAGGCGAGCGCCACGGGCTCCAGCCATCGCACCGCGTCGAAGCCCACATGGCCCACCCAGCCGCCGTGGAATGCGGGCGGAACGGAACCACTGTGGATGGGCCGCCAGTGACCGCTGATGCCGCGCGGAACCTGCATGGGATTGGCGTGCGTGAAGCGCTCCACGCGATCGCCGCGCGTCACCTCGACGTGCTGCCCTCGGGCGGTGACCTGCACCACGGGCCTGGCACCCACCATGGAGTGCCGACCCACGGCACCACCCTGCTCCACGCTCTCGAGCAGGAAGCTGGGATCCTGCCGCCGATCCGGGGCGACCAGCCTTCGGTAGGCCAGCACCGGCGTGAGTTGGTCGGCGGGAATCCGTCGACCATGCACCAGCAGGTTGCCGCCACCGGTCATGGGGAGCCCACCTTCCGCCTTGCGGACGCGGCCGATGGATCTCGACCGCCCCCGCGGCGCGCGGCGCAGAGGGCGATCGCGATCGCGTCGCTCACGTCGCTGGGTCCGCGCATGGATCGAAGTCCGCACTGGGCCATGACCGCGCGGCGCACCTGATCCTTGGTGGCGGCGCCACGTCCGGCCACCGCACGCTTGACCTCGGCCGGGGCCAGCTCGTCCACGGGCAGCTCATGGAGTGCCGCGGCCAGCAGCACCACGCCGCGGGCGTGGCCCATGATGATCGCGGTGCGGGCGAAGCGGGCCTGACTGAAGACGCTCTCGACCGCCATGTGCGTGGGGTGAACCTCCTCCAGGAGCTCCTGCAGCTCACGGTGCAGGTGACCCAGCCGTGCGGCCAGTGAACCCCGGACCGGCAGCCGGATCACGCCGGCCTCGACCAGCACCGGCTCCAGTCGCCGCGGCGGCATGTGCACGCACGCGTAACCGGTTCGTCGAAGGCCAGGGTCGATGCCCAGCACGCGCATGGGTCGGATGCTACGGAGGCGCGGACCTTCGAAGGATCACGGTCACCGGGTGCCCCTCGAGCGGGATCACCGAGGTGCGGGCACGCCAGGCCGGCGGCGCCACGTCGACCTGATCCGGCACCACCTGCCGCATGGCCACCACCTCGTCACCGAAGGTCACCAGCCCCACCACGCTTCCGGAGCGATCGGCCGCGTACACCGCTCCGGCGGGCGCCGGATCCAGGCGGCTGCCCGCGAACACGAACTCCGGCTCCGCCGCGACACCGCCCCCGCGAACCCACTCGGCCCAGGCCTGGATCGTCTCGATGCGGTCCAGCCCGTCCTGTCGCCATCGCACCAGCACCTCCACGGCATCGCCCGAGGGCTGCACCGCGTCCACGCCGCCGGCGGCATTCGCCCTCCAGGCCCCCGGGGAGCCGGGCACCAGGCCCGCAGCCAGCAGCGCGGCATGAATCACGCTCGGCGGCGCGTCGGTCACCACCAGCGACTCATGCTCGCGCGAGCCGCGTCCGCACACGAACTGCTCGAGCCAACCCTGGCGACACGAGACCTGACCCTGCACCTCGACCTGCGTGCCACCGATCAGCCGGACACTCGGATGCAGGGTTGCAACCGACGAAGGTGGCGGCGTGCTCGAAGCGCAGCCGGCGAGCAGGACGCCAGCCAGGACCACCAAGGCCCCTTGGGGGGCAGGCCGCCTGAGCGCCAACCAAATGAAAAAGGCCCGGCGGAGACAAGTCTCACGCCGAGCCCTTCCGGGGGCTTGGTGATCGGTAAAGCGTAGCGGCAACGCGGGATGTTTCAAGAGGGTCACGAACATTTTCTTCCAGATCCGTGCGGTGCGAATATTCTCGGATCCATCCGCATCGCATGGCGCCGGTGCACCGAAGCATTCCCGAGCGGACCCCATGCAACTTACGCGAATCGTCAGGCTTGCTGAAACCGCTTGCGGACCCGCCACGGCGCAAGGCTGGCGTGCGGATGCCGGACTCGTGGTGCCCGTGGAGGTTGAAGTCCACGTGGATGGAACGCCGGATCCGATCACGGGATACATCATCGACATCCATGCCGTGGACCGCGCCGTCCGCGCGGCCTGGCTGGAGTGCCGCGCCGGCAGCGAAGTTGAATGGCGATCCGTGACGAGCGGACTGGCGGGCCTGGTCGTCGCCATCGGCCGCAGGCTGCCGCATGCGGTGCTCCACACGTCCCTGCGGCAGCATCCTTTCATGTCCTGGGAGCACGAATCCACCATGCCCAACCACGCCACCCTTGTCCAGCGATTTGATTTCGCGGCGAGCCACCGACTGCATTGTCTCGAACTCTCCGACCAGGAGAACCGCCGGATCTTCGGCAAGTGCAACAATGCCGCGGGGCACGGGCACAACTATCGCCTGGAGGTTCATGCACGCGTGCCGATCGGCCCCGGGCCATCGCTGCAGCCCGACCAGCTGGAATGCCTGGTGATGGAGCACGCGGTGGACCGCCTGGACCACAAGCATCTGAACACCGATGTTCCCGAGTTCGCCCAGCGAAACCCCAGCGTGGAATGGATCGCCCAGACCTGCTTCGAGTGGCTCGTCGGACCGATCGCCTCGACGGGCGCCCAGTTGCTGCGGGTGCGCGTGTGGGAGACCGAGAAGACCTCGGCCATCTACCCCGGTTGAGTCACGCCGAGTCGGCGGGGCGCCGTGTGCCGTCCTGCTCGTAGGTGAAGGTCTGGCCCTCGGGCTCGTCCTTGCAGGCCTTGTGGGAGCCGTCGCAGAACGGGAACTTGCGCGACAGGCCGCAGGTGCAGACGAAGACGGGCTTGTCCGACGGATCCAACTTGAGCGGGCCGGTGCCCGTGAGCTTGACGAGACGTGCCATGCGGTTCTCCTTGGGGTTCAGGTCAGGTCTTCCTCACCCAGCAGCCGGTAGGACTTGCGGAGCAGGATCTGTCCGGCCAGGGTGTGGTCATCCACCGCGATCGCCACCGTGGGATGGTCGCCCAGGCGAAGCATGACCGGGTACGCGAAGCGGATGTTGATCTCGGCGCCGAGCAGGTGCAGACAGACATGCGTGAGCGTTCGGTTGTCGGCCAGCTCCACCACCAGCAGGTCCACCTCGCTGAAGGTGTACTGGCGGCTTCGAAGGAGCACCCGTGCCGCGTCGGCGTTGTTGAAGATGAGGCGCACCACCGCATGGTCGCTGGAGTCCACCACGCTGATGGCCGCCACCTGCAGGCCCGCGCTGTCGTCGAAGAGCTGGAGAAGCTCGAGCAGCTTGCCCACCTTGTTGTCGAGGAACACGCCGAACTGGCGCACGGCTGGAGCTGTGAATCCACCCCCCTGCTGGGTTTCCGGCGGCTGCAGGCTCATGAAGGGGGCCGAGTATAGACGTGGCCGCACCCGCTCAGGTGGCCACGAACACCTGCCGCGGGGGCGCGGGGAGCAGGCCGGCGTCCGCGGCCTGGTGCAGCAGTCGATCCACGGCCGCGCGTCCGGCGGCACCGCAGTCCAGCGTCCATCGATTCACGTACAGGTCCACGAATTCCCCAGCCAGCGAGGCCTGCATGCCGCGGGCGAACCGAAGGGCGTACGCCACGCCCTCGGCATGATGGTCCATGGCGTGGGCCACGCTGGCGTGCAACAGGCCGACCACACGGGCCAGCGTGCCCTGCCCGAACCTGGCGTCCAGATCCCGCCGCACCGCGTTCACGCCCAGCGGCAGCGGCAGGCCGCAGTGCGAACGCCACCACGCGCCCAGATCCTGCAGCAGGTGCAGCCCACGGTGCTGGAAGAGCAGTTGGCCCTCATGGATGACCACCCCGGCGTCACAGGTGCCGTCGGCCACACACTCCATGACCTGGTCGAAGGGCACCTCACGGAACCGGAATCGACCCGGCCCGAGCATCAGGCTCAGCACCAGGAAGCTGGTCGTGTGCACGCCCGGAACGGCGATGGTGCAGGCCGGATCGTGCAGACGCTCCAGCGGCATGGGTTGGCGGGCCACCAGCTTGGGACCGTAGCCGTCGCCCACGCTGCTGCCGCAGGCGGTGAGGGCGTAGCGATCGCCCACGCGGGGCAGGTTGGCACAACTCATGGCGGTCACGTGCAGCAGATCCGCCTCCGGGCCTGCGGCGCGCCGATTCAGGGACTCGATGTCGTCGCAGACCTGCTCGAACCGGATGTCCGGGTGCCCCACCGCGGGCGTACCACCATCCACCCCGAAGAGCGGCCACCACATGAAGGCATCGTCGGGATCCGGGCTGTGGCCGAGCGTGATGGTGATGGGCGTTGGCACGGCCCCGGAGCGTAGCCGCGCGGTAGCGTGTGTCCATGCACGCGCTTCGCTCCCTGATCATGGTGCTCGCCATCGCCCTGCCCGTCGCCGCCTCGGAGCCGCCCGCGGCCGACGCGGCCGCCCAGCTCCGCGCGTGCTTCGACGCCATCCAGGCATTCCGCGACGCCGAGTTCCCGATGGACGCGCTGGCCAACGGCCGCCCCTGCGATCCGTCGACCATCACGGACATGTCGCTCGAGGGCTTCGAGCGACGGCACCGCCGCACGCAAGCGTTGCTGGCGGAGCTTGAGACGGTGGACCTGGCGTCGCTCGACGCGCGCGACCGGTTGGACGCCGAGGTGATCCGCCGGGATCTGGCGATGGAGGTGGCCGGCCACCGCTTTGGCGGTTTCCTGCTGCTGGTGGGGCCGCTGGGCGGTCCGCAGCAGTCGGTGCCGCAGATGACGGACCGCGTGCCGATGGCCCGTGTGGAGGATGTCCGACACCACCTGGCAAGGCTTCGAGCGGTGCCCGCTTCGCTGCAGGCCCAGCGCGCGTTGCTGCAGGAGGGCGTGCGGCGTGGCATCACGCCGCCCAAGGCGATCCTGTCGGGCGTGGTGCCGCAGTTCGATGCGGTGATTCAGGGTCGCCTGCAGGCGCTCCGCGAGCCCTTCGGACGGGCCTGGACGGGGCTCTCGCCCGAGGAGCAGGCGGCCCTGCAGCGTGATGGCGATGCGGCCGTCGATGCCGTTGTGGCGGAACTGGAGGTGCTGCGCGACTTCGTGCGGGACACGTACATCCCCGCCTGCCGTGACGCGATCGCCTGCGTCGACCTGCCCGATGGCCGAGCCTGGTACGACCATCGGCTGCGCGAAATGACCACCACCGAGCTGGACGCCTCGGCGATCCATCACATCGGGCTGTCCGAGGTGGAACGCATCCGCGGAGAGATGCTGGCGGTGATCCGGCGGACCGACTGGTTCGCGGCCGACGGCGCCCGGGCGAGCTTGCCCGACGATGCCCTGTTCGCCGACTTCGTGGCCTACCTGCGGAGCGATCCTCGCTTCTATCACACCAGCGCCGAGGCGCTGCTTGCGGGCTATCGCGACCTGGCGAAGCGGATCGACGCCTTCATGCCCACTCTCTTCCGGCGACTGCCCCAGTTGCCCTATGGCGTGCGCGAGATCCCTCGGTTCATGGCGCCGAGCCAGACCACCGCCTACTACATGAGCGGCAGCCTGGACGCGGGCAATCCGGGGTGGTTCTACGCCAACACCTACGCGCTGGACCAGCGTCCCCGGTACGAGATGGTGCCGCTCACGCTGCACGAGGCGGTGCCGGGCCACCACCTGCAGATCGCGCTCTCGCAGGAAATGCCGGACCGGCATCCGCTGCGGCGGGACCTCTTCTTCACCGCCTTCGTGGAGGGCTGGGCGCTGTATGCGGAGCGGCTGGGCATCGAGATGGGGCTGTTCCAGGATCCCTACGACGACTTCGGACGGCTGCTCTACGAGATGTGGCGCAGCTGCCGGCTGGTGGTGGACACGGGCATGCACGCGCTGGGCTGGAGCCGCCAGCAGGCGATCGACTTCATGAAGTCCAACACGGCCTTGAGCGAGCTGAACATCGAGCGCGAGGTGGACCGCTACATCGGCTGGCCCGGGCAGGCGTGCGCCTACAAGATGGGCGAACTCTGCATCCGCCAGCTTCGGCAGGAGGCCGAGGGGCGGCTGGGGGCACGGTTCGACCTTCGGGCCTTCCATGACGCGGTGCTGGGCGAGGGCGCACTGCCGCTGCTGGTGCTCGAGGAACGGATGCGCCGCTGGATCGACGCGCAGGCCCGCGCGGATGAACCGACCGCTCCGGCGGGCGGCTGACCGGGCGGATCAGAACCCACGCACGATGAACGGGTTCCGACGGCGCTCCCGACCGATCGTGGTGTCGGGCCCATGGCCGGGAAAGACGCGCGTGTCGTCGGGCAGCTTCATCAGCACCTCGTGCAGCGACTGACGCATGGCCTCGGGATCGCTGGTGGGAAAGTCCACCCGGCCGATCGAGTCCAGGAACAGCGTGTCGCCCACCAGTGCGGTGCGGGCCTGCGGGCACCAGAGCGTGACCGAGCCGGGCGAGTGACCGGGGGTGTGCAGCACCTCCCAACGGGTGGTGCCCAACTCGAGCGCGTCGCCCGCCTGCAACGAGCCACTCGGCGGCGAGACGGTCAGGGGCTCTCCCAGGAAGGCGGACAGGTTGCTTTGCGGATCGTTGAACCAGTCCCGCTCCAGTGGATGCACCAGCACCGGCAGCGGGCCGAGCTCGCCCAGCACCTCGTCGATGCCCGCGATGTGGTCCGCATGCGCGTGCGTGCAGAGGATGGCCACCGGATCGAGCGGGCTGTCCCGCAGGAACCGCAGCAGCGGGCGCGGGTCCTCGCCGGGATCCACGATCCAGCAGTGCTCGCCCTGATCCCGAGGCGGTGCCACCAGGTAGGCGTTGGTGGCGCAGCGGCCGAGTTCGAAGGCGTGCAGTCGCAGTTCCATGCCCCACTTATACTCGCCTCCGGCATGTCTCCCCGCGTCTTCTGGATGGCCGCCTCGCTTGTCCTCGCATGGATGACGGGCTGCGACACGCTGGGCAGCGACTGGTCCAACTTCACCAGCTCCTTCAACCCGCCCACGCCGCAGCAGGCGGCGCAGTGGGCGGTGGATCCCTACGACTCGGAGAAGCAGCGGCACGGCACCATGCTGCTGGCGAACGCGCCGTGGGGTGGCAGCCCGGTCTACGTGAGCATGTACCGGGTGTACGTGGAGGAAAACTCGGATCCGCTGGTGAAGGTTGCCGCGATCGAGGCCCTGGGCCGGCACGGCGAGCCGCAGGACGCCGAGCTGGTCGCCCGCATGCTCAGGCATCCCTCGCCTCAGGTGCGGCTGGCGGCGGCCAAGGCGCTGCAGCGGCTGCACGATCCGAGGGTGTCAAGCCTGATCTGCTCGCGCCTGGTCGACGAGAGCGAGGAAGGCGCGGTGCGCGTGGAACTGGCCGTGGCTCTGGGACAGTACGCCACCGACGACGCGTTCCAGGCGCTGGCGGCCACGCTGGATGCGCGTGAGCTTGCCGTGAACCTGGCGGCGCTGGACAGCCTGCAGCTGCTGACCGGCCGCGACTTCGGACTGGATCGTCCGCTCTGGTTGAGCTGGTACCGCAGCACCAGCGCCCCCTTCGATCGCGAGATGGTCTACCTGTACCCCACCTACCAGCGCGAGAAGGGCTTCTGGGACTGGATCACCTTCTGGTCGCCGCTCACCTTCGAGAAGCCCTCCATCCCGCGCGGCATGACGGAACCCGGTGGCGCCGCGCCCGTCGACCCGTTCGGCAACATCGGAAGCGGACCCGCTCCGGAGGCCCGCTGAGCCACGCACCACAAGAAAGGGAGGGCCAGATCCGCAGCGGTCGGCTGGCCGGCAAGAGCCTCTCGGCGGCCATCTGGATCCTGGCCGTTCCGGTGCTGCTGCAGCAGCTGATGATCGCGGCGGTCGGCCTTGCGGACAAGGTGATCGCGGGATGCCTGCCGGGCGAGATCGTGGTGCCAGCGCTCGACGGGATCGGCGTGGGAACCTACGTGGGATGGTTCACCGGCATCGCCTTCGCGGGACTGGGCGTTGGCGGTCAGGCGATCATCGCCCGGGCCATGGGCGGCGGCACGCGGCAGGACGCCCGTGCCGCGCTGGGACAGAGCGTCACGCTGGGGCTGCTGTGGGGCGCGCTGGTGGGCCTGGCCATGGCGGCCCTGGTGCGTCCGCTCGCATGGGTGTCGGACCTCTCGCCGGAGGCCACGCGCCACGGCACCACCTACGTGACCACCATCGCCTGGAGCATGCCCTTCTGCGGGCTCATGACCATCGGCAGCATGTGCCTGCACGGCGCGGGCGAGACCGCGCGCCCAAGCTGGATCTCGATCGCGGTGAACGTGGTGAACGTGGTCAGCAGCTGGCTGCTCAGCGGCGTGGATCTGCGCGCCGGCGATGGCACGCTGACCAACCCGGTCCCGCTGGATCCCGCGGCGTGGGGGGTGTGGGGCATCGCCGCGGGAACCGCCCTCTCGTACGTGGTCGGCGGGCTGGCCACGCTGGCGGTGATGCGGCGCGGGGTGAAGGACCTGCGCCTGGAGTGGCGCGATCTGGGCCTGTCGCGGCACATGAGCTGGCGGATCACGAGGGTGGGCGTGCCCAACTTCCTCGAGGGCCTGGCCATGTGGGGCTCGAGCCTGTTCCTGATGGGCTTCATCGGATCGGTGTCACGGGGCGCTGGTCAGGGCCAGCCCGCGGCAGGCCTGGTGGGCGCCCACATGATCACCGTGCAGTGGGAGGCGTTCAGCTTCCTGCCCGGATTCGCCATGGGCATCGCGGCCGGTGCGCTGGCTGGGCAGTACCTGGGCGCGGGCAATCCGCGCATGGCGCGCCGGGCGATCTGGACCTGCACCCTGATCAGCATGGCGATCATGGGCGCGATGGGCGTGCTCTTCATGACCGGGGGCGCGTGGCTCACGAGCGTGATCTCGACCGAGCCGGTGCATCTGGAGGAGGTCCCGCGCACGCTCTTCGCCTGTGGAGCCGTTCAGGTCTTCTTTGCCCTGGGCATGACGCTGCGTCAGGGCCTGCGCGGGGTGGGCGACACGCGATGGATCTTCCTGATCACCGTGGGAAGCATCTATTTGGTGCGGCTGCCGCTGGCCTGGTGGCTGGGCGTGCATCTGGGCGAGGGACTGGCCGGCATCTGGTGGGGCCTGAGCCTGGAACTGGTGCTGCGCGGGCTGTTGTTCCTGTGGCGCTTCCGGATGCCCGGGTGGGAACGGCTGCGGGTCTAGGCGCGACCCGCGCCCGGATGCGTGACCGGAGGCGATGGGCCTTCTACACTGGCCCGAATGCCCAGCCTGCACCCCCAACTGGACGCCTTCGACCGCGGCCTGCTCCGCGGCGTGGTGGATGGTCAGGCCCGGCTCACGCCGGAGCAGTCCCTGCGCCTGCTGCGCGAGATGCCGCTGCCTGAACTGGGCTTCTGGGCGGATGCGCGGTGCCGCGCCCTGCACGGCGATGCCATCCGCACCTACGTGATCGACCGCAACATCAACTACACCAACGTGTGCACGGCCAGGTGCACCTTCTGCGCATTCCGCCGCGACGAGACCGACGCCGACGCCTATGTGCTGCCCGTGGACCGCATCCTGCAGAAGATCCAGGAGCTGGTCGACATCGGCGGCACGCAGATCCTGATGCAGGGCGGCATGCACCCGGGCTTGCCGCTGGGCTGGTACGAGGAACTGCTTCGCGCCATCAAGGGGCGATTCCCGCAGGTGCACGTGCACGCCTTCAGCCCACCGGAGTTCGTCGAGTTCGTGCGCTTCTTCGACCCGCCCGGCGACACGCTGGCGGACAAGTTGGCGTTCGTGCTGCGGCGCCTGCGCGACGCAGGCCTGGACAGCGTGCCCGGCGGCGGCGGCGAGATCTTCGCCCCCGCCGTGCGACGCAAGATCGGCCTGGGCAAGTGCAGCGGCGACGCGTGGCTCACGGTGATGCGCGAGGCGCATCGCCTGGGCATGAACACCAGCGCGACCATGATGTTCGGCCACATCGAGGGCTTCGCCGACCGCGTCCACCACATGGAACAGGTGCGGGCGTGGCAGGATCGCGCCATCCACGACTTCGGGCCTCATGGGGGCGGCCGCTGCATGGCCTTCATCAGCTGGCCCTTTCAGCGCGAGAACACGCCGCTGGGTCGGGCCCGGGACTGGGGCGAGGCGCCGGGTGACGATCTGGCCTCGCCGTTCCCCGGCGATGTGGTCGCGCGGCTGGACGGCACGGGTTCCAAGGACATGCATCCGGAGTTCGGCCGGCGGGTGCGCCGCAGCGGCAG